>JAURCW010000149.1 GCA_030828265.1 Burkholderiales bacterium
GAGACGAAGGTGCGCACCGCGCCACCGGCCTTGCCCTCAAGGTACTCCGCGGCCGCATAAAGGCTTATGCCACGTTGACGCGCCTGGTCTTGAAGCTGCTCGATGGACCTTGCCCCAATGCCCCGGGTTGGAAAGTTCACCACCCTAAGAAAAGCCGTGTCCTCGTGCGGATTCTCCATAAGCCGCAGATAGGCCAGGGCATGCTTGACCTCGGCCCGTTCGAAAAACCGTAAACCGCCAAAAACACGGTAGGCAATGCCCGCGTTAAAAAGCGCCTGCTCAATCACCCGTGACTGGGCATTGCTTCGATAAAGGATGGCGACCTCGCTGCGGGCCCGGCCCTCGGCAACGAGGTTTCGAATCTCATCGACCAGCCAGTAGGCCTCAAGCATGTCACTGGCTGCCTCCATGACGCGTATGGGCTCGCCCGAGCCCGCCTCCGTCCAGAGGTTTTTGCCAAGCCTACCGGTGTTATTTGCAATAAGCGCATTCGCGGCATCAAGAATATGGCCGCAAGAACGGTAGTTCTGCTCGAGCTTAATCTCGTGGGCCACTGCAAACTCGCGCTTGTATCGATGCATATTCTGCACGTCAGCGCCTCGAAAGGCGTAGATGCTTTGATCGTCGTCCCCAACGGCGAAGACACCGGTGGCAGGCGAACTCAACAGTTTGAGCCATTCGTACTGCAAGGGGTTCGTGTCTTGAAACTCATCCACCAGCACATGACCAAACCGTTGCTGGTAATGACCTCGCAGGGCGTCCGATCGTTTAAGCAGCTCCACCGAACGCAGCAACAACTCTCCGAAATCCACCACGCCCTCACGCTGACATTGATCGTCATAGGCCTGATAGATCTCAACAAACTTACGGTTATAGCCATCGGCGTCGTCCACCTGCTCCGGTCGCAGGCCCTGCTCTTTGGCGTTATTGATAAAGGACTGAACCTGCCGAGGGGGAAACTTCTGGTCATCGACATTCATGGCCTTTAAGAGCCGCTTGATGGCCGAAAGCTGGTCTTGGCTGTCAAGAATCTGAAAGGTGGAAGGTAGGGCCGCATCACGGTGATGCGCTCTTAACAGCCGGTTACACAGCCCGTGAAAGGTACCCACCCACATGCCCTTCAGATTCACAGTCAGCATGCCGCCAAGCCTAGCAAGCATCTCGCGGGCGGCCTTATTCGTAAACGTAACAGCAAGCACGCCATAAGGACTTACCTGACCGGTGGCAATAAGCCAGGCAATTCGGGTGGTCAGAACCCGCGTCTTGCCACTTCCAGCCCCTGCCAGAATGAGGGCGGGCTCGGCGGGAAGGGTAACGGCCTGGTGCTGCGGAGGGTTGAGCCCTCGAAGCAAGGGCGAGTCGGTAAGCTGTTGCATTAAGGGGATTGTAGGCGAGCCGCTAAAATGGCGGGATGACCTCTTCAACGCTCCCATCCCAGCTTGGCCCCTATTCCGCCAAACGGCTTGAGGCCGACATTCAGGCCCACTGGGCCGCAGCCGAGACCTTCAAAGCCATTGAGAACGACCCTCGTTACCCTAAAGGCAAGTACTACGCCTGCTCCATGCTGCCCTACCCCTCGGGCAAGCTGCACATGGGACATGTTCGTAACTACACCATTAACGATGTGATGGCTCGCAGCCTACGCATGCAGGGCTACAACATTCTTATGCCCATGGGATGGGATGCCTTTGGCCTGCCGGCCGAAAACGCTGCCATGGCCAACACGGTGGCCCCCGCCGCGTGGACCTATTCCAATATCGAGCACATGAAGGGCCAGATGCTGGCCATGGGTCTTGCCATCGACTGGTCCAGGGAATGCGCCACCTGCCAGCCCGACTATTACCGTTGGAACCAGTGGCTCTTCCTGAAGATGCGTGAGAAGGGCATCGCCTACTTGAAAACCGGCACAGTGAACTGGGACCCCGTTGACCAGACGGTGCTTGCGAACGAGCAGGTGGTCGACGGCCGCGGCTGGCGTTCGGGGGCGCTCGTGGAAAAGCGCGACATTCCCATGTACTACCTTGGCATTACCCGCTACGCGGACGAGTTACTAAAAGACCTTGACGGACTGGGCTGGCCGGAGCGGGTGAAGCTCATGCAAGAAAATTGGATCGGCCGCTCCGAGGGTGTTCGCTTTGCCTTTGAGCACAACATCTGCACGGCCAATGGCGAACTCGTTAACGAAGGTCGAGTCTACGTCTTCACCACGCGGGCCGACACCATCATGGGCGTCACCTTTATGGCGGTTGCGCCCGAGCACCCCATTGCCCAAGTCGCCGCTGAGACAAACCCTGCCCTTGCCAAGTTCATTGAGGCCTGTAAGGCGGGGGGCGTGGCCGAAGCAGACATCGCTACACGCGAAAAAGAGGGGATGGACACCGGCCTTGTCGTTCAGCATCCGTTAACGGGCGCATCAGTACCCGTCTGGGTTGGGAACTATGTACTCATGAGCTATGGCGACGGTGCGGTCATGGGCGTGCCTGCCCACGATGAACGTGACTTCGCCTTTGCCCTGAAGTACGGGCTTGGCATTAAGCAGGTGATTGCAAAACGACAGGCCGGTACGAAAGATGCATCGTCAAACGGCGTTAATGGAAGTCAAGGCTTCGACCAAAAACGCTGGCAGGACTGGTACGCCGAGAAAGACCAGGTGGTCTGCCTTGATTCGGGCCCCTTCAACGGCCTTGACCACACACAGGCTGTTGATGCCGTCGCGAAGGCCTTGGCCGAAAAGGGGCTGGGTGAAAAGCGGGTCACTGTGCGTCTTCGCGACTGGGGCATCTCACGTCAGCGCTACTGGGGCACGCCCATCCCCATCATTCACTGCGAAGCCTGTGGCGAGCAGCCCGTACCGGAAAAAGATCTACCGGTTGTGCTCCCCGACCATCTTGTTCCCGATGGCAGCGGCAATCCGTTAAACAAAGACGATACTTTTTTGAAGGTGGACTGCCCCAGCTGCGGTAAGCCCGCTCGGCGCGAGACCGACACCATGGACACCTTCATCGACTCCAGCTGGTATTACATGCGCTACTGCTGTCCGGGCAACGACAAGGCCATGGTGGATGAGCGGCTTGATTACTGGATGCCCATGGACCAGTACATCGGTGGCATTGAGCATGCGGTGCTGCATCTTCTTTACGCCAGGTTCTGGACAAAGGTCATGCGCGACCTTGGGCTTGTTCGTTTCAATGAGCCCTTCAGCAACCTGCTCACGCAGGGCATGGTACTGAACGAAACCTATTTTCGCGAAGAGGCCTCGGGCCGCAGGCAATGGTTCAACCCCGCCGATGTCGACCTCAAATTTGATGACAAGGGCCGCCCGACGGAGGCTCTTCTTAAAGCGGATGGAAAGCCTGTCTCGATTGGTGGCATTGAGAAGATGGCCAAATCGAAGAACAACGGCATCGATCCTCAAGCCCTCATTGATCGTTATGGTGCCGATACCGCACGACTCTTCACCATGTTTGCCTCGCCACCCGAGCAGACCTTGGAATGGTCCGAGTCCGGCGTGGAAGGCGCCCACCGGTTTCTTCGACGTCTCTGGTCTTTTTGCGAGCAACAGCTTAATCCAGTACAGGCTCAATGCCTTTCTGCGTCAAAGGCCTCAACAGCTGCATTTA
>JAURCW010000119.1 GCA_030828265.1 Burkholderiales bacterium
AGGAGTCCTCCTCCTTGCTTGAGTGTATTGAGCACGAACGTGAGATTCTTGCCGACATCGAGCAGCTTGGCGTACAAATCGACACTACAGGCTTAAAACCAGCAGCTCTACGTGCCTGGGTGCGCGAGTTTCTTCAGCTCAAAGCTGGTCGTATCAGCCTTATGTTTCAGTCGTTTGCCTACAAAGATGGCATCCCACTGGATGCCGACCTGGTTTTTGATGTTCGCTGCTTATCAAACCCTCACTACATTGAAGAACTTAAACCACTCACCGGTCTCGACCCCAAGGTGGCGAGCTTCCTGGCCAACAAAACTCAGGCTCCGGGACTAATCGAGGACATCGGCAATTTTCTGCAGCGCTGGATTGCCGAGTTTGAACACGACCAGCGCAGCTACCTCACGGTGGCCCTGGGCTGCACAGGCGGCCAGCATCGCTCGGTCTACTGTGCTGAGCAGCTGGCCAAGAAATTTCGCGATCAGTGGCCTTGCCTGGTGCGTCACCGGGGCCTAAGCCTTAAGGGCCTGGGTTAGCCTAAGAAGAGTCTGCCTCACAGGGCTTGGAATGCCCTGTTCAAGCCAGTCTGGAATGGTTTTAAAGGTCATCAGCAAATCATCCGGGGCCCAAGCCACGGCATCCTGAGCGCTTAACTCACCCGGCCGGTTAAGGTTGGTTTGAGGCATCCAGAGGCTTACGGCCAGGCGAAAGTGGCTAAAGTCATGGTGAAAGCTTTCCCACTGCGACCAGCCCTGTGGCATGGGTGCATTGGAGTCCATCACGGGAAAGCTCCAAAGCCCGGCCCAGACCCCCTGCTCCGGCTGTTGCCGCATGCCCAGCGTCAACTCGCCTGTGGACCGGTCACGCCGTATTACGACAAGCCAGCGTGTCTGACGCACAGGCCTTGGCTTGGCCGGCTTTGGCCGGGGAAACTCATGGCTCGATCCCGTTTCAAAGGCCTTACAAGTCGATCGGACGGGGCAGCGCAAACAGTCGGGTCGCTTAGGTAGGCAGACCGTTGCACCAAGATCCATCAGCGACTGGGTGTAGAGCGGCATTGCAGCGGGCTGCTTGGGTAGCCTTGCCTGGGCCTCGATCCACAATAGACGCTCAAGCGCGGCAGAGCCCCAAGGAGGCTCCGCACAGACCTGTCTTGCCAGAACGCGTTTGACATTGCCATCGAGAATAGCCTCTCGCTGATTAAAACAACTTGCCACAATGGCCGCGGCGGTTGAGCGGCCAAGCCCCGGCAGGGCCTGCCAGGCCTCTCGTGTGCCTGGCCACTCGTTGGGCGAATAACTCAGCTCAAGCTGGCATGCGGCCGCATGAAGGTTGCGGGCACGGCGGTAGTAGCCCAAACCACTCCAGGCCGCCAGCACCTCATCAACAGAGGCCCGAGCAAGGCTTGTGCGATTGGGAAAACGACGCACAAAGGCAAGGAAAAAGTCGTTAACCGTCTGCACCTGGGTCTGTTGCAGCATGACCTCAGAGACCCAGACCCAGTAGACATTGAGCCTGCCATCTGTCGTCTCCTGCCACGGCATACCGCGGCGACCCTGTCGACGACCCCATGCTAATAGTTCCTCGGCAAAGGCCATTAGCGTTGGCATCCGGAACAAAAAAAGCTTGAACGCTGAGCCTGTATCAGCCGGCGCACGGGGCGACCACATCGCTTACAAGGCTTGCCCTCTTGGTCATAGACCTTGTGCGCAAGAGCGTAATCCCCGGGCTCACCATGGGCAGAGCGAAAGTCTCGAAGCGTACTTCCGCCGGCCCGAATGGCAGCGCTCAGCTGGCTTTGAATCTCAAGCGCCAGTCGTTCGTAGCGCTCTCGTGCCACTCGCCCTGCAGGCCGACTGGGATGAATGCCTGCGGCATGAAGCGCCTCGCTTGCGTAGATGTTTCCCACACCCACCACCACGTGGCCACGCATGAGCCATGGTTTGATTGCCTGTTGAACCCCACGGCTTGCCTTGTAAAGAAGATCGGGTGAAAAGCCCTCCGACAAAGGCTCTGCACCCAAAGGTCCCGGCGAGAGCCAGTTATCCCATCGACCCTGCATGAGCCCATCGATAAGGTCTTCGGTTGAAACGTTTGCGGGTCGCGCAAGGCGTTTAAGATCGCCAAAACGCCGTGGGTCCACATAGTCAAGCCGGTGGCCAGAAAAACAAAGCCAGGCATGGGTATGACTGGCCATGCCGGCCTTGCGGGGGCGCCAGATCAATTGGCCCGACATGCCGAGGTGAAGACCGAGCATGGTTTGTGAGAGAACAAGAACCAGATACTTTGAGCGCCGACCGATGGCCTGAACCTTCTGGCCCTCCAAGTTCCAGCCTGCGAGGTCGCCCTGAAAGCTGCGAAGGCGATGGCCGCTGCAGCCCGCAGAAACAATGGCTTTGCCCACAACCAAGGGCTCTAGCCCCCGGTAAATCACTTCAACCTCCGGTAGTTCTGGCATGCGTTTGGCCTAAATTCCTATATTGTTACTGTATGTTGCTTGTTGAAAAGACCCAATTGCTACCCGCCAAGGCTTGGTCTATGCCCCCTTTGCTTCGCCAGGGAGCAGTGCTTTTTGTGGGGCTGTGCCTGGCCGTGGCGGCACAGGCATCCAAGGGCCCATCGGCCAATACCGAGCCGTCACCCGCGAGCATTGTGTTTCAAATTCTGGCCAGCGAACTTGCCCTTCAACAGGGTGAGCATGGTGTGGCATTGGCCACCTACCTCAGCCTTGCCCAGCGAACCAACGATGCCGCCGTAGCCGAGCGTGCCTGTCGACTCGCGCTCAATGGTCGAGCGCCCCGGCAGGCCCTTGAAGCTGGCGTTATCTGGCTAAAGGCCAGGCCCGAGTCCGCTGAGGCCCAAGACATTGTCGACTCCCTACAAATGCTTCTTGGTTTTCATAACGACCTGCGACAGACGCTTCTCTCGCGGCGAGCAAAGGCCCAGGCCGACGGCGAAGCCAAGCTTGCCACCTTCTACGACCGACTCGCTGCCCTGTCCTCCAAGGGGCCCGACCCCGCCAAGGCTGTCGCCCTTTTAGAATCGGTGGCGCTTGAGCATTCCAATCGATCAGAGCTTCTCTACACGCGAGCCATGCTCTACGAGCGCTCAAGAAATTTTGAGCAGATGGAACTTTTGTTGCGAAGCCTGATCGCCAAAGAGCCCGACCATGCCCATGCCCTCAATGCCCTAGGCTATAGTTTTGCCGATCGCAACGAACGATTGCCAGAGGCGAAGGTGCTTATTGAACAGGCACTCCGGCTGCAGCCCAACGACCCTCATATTCTTGACAGCATGGGCTGGGTCTATTTCCGCAAGGGTATGCCGAAAGATGCCTTACCCTTTCTTTACAGCGCCTATGAGCGCCAGCCCGATGCGGAAATTTCCGCCCACCTTGGAGAGGTTCTTTGGCAGCTCTCAAGGGCCGACGAGGCCTTAGCGGTCTTTCGGCTTGGGCTAAGTCATGACCCGCAAAACGCGGTGCTCCGAGAGACACTGGCTCGACTGGGTATTGCTCGAAAGGCAGTTTTGTCAGACCCGCTCACCGAGGCACTGGACCCGTCTGGCTCGCCCTGAGCACATGCCGTGAAGGTCTCAGGACTTACCGCAGCCTGTGTTTTTGCCTTGCTTGGGGGATGCGCAACAATCCCTAATCAGCAACAGCCTCTTGCCTCTTTCCAAGCCCTTCACGAACAGACGCTTCGAACTGAGCACCAGCAGTTCACCGGCCGTTTTGCTTTAAGGGCATCGTTTCTTAACGAGCCCATTCAAGGCCGATTTGACTGGCGACAGCCAAAAGCTGGCGCAGGGCCCGAATTGCTGGAATTTCAAAACCCTTGGGGTGAGATGCAGGCTGGCCTCGGTCGTCTTCGCATTTCAGGGCGGCCAGACCTAGCTCGGGCAGGCGCTCTTGCAAGCCCGGAAAATATGGCCGAGTTGCGCTGGCAGGTTTTTGATCAGAAGGGAGGACCGGTTGTCGCAAACGAGCTTGACCGTTGGGCCTTGAACCTTGGGCTTGACGCCCAGGGGCTGGCGGCCTTCTTTTCTCTACTTGACGAGCTGGCGCCCGAACTTAAGGCCTTACCGAGCCCCAAGCCAATTATTAAGCGACTGCAGGCTGCCGATGGATGGATGGAACTCCGGCTGGTGACCGACCCATGCTGCAACTAAAGGCTCCCGCAAAGCTCAACCTCTTCCTGCATGTCACGGGGCAGCGCACGGATGGCTACCACCTTCTGCAGAGCCTCTTCGTGCCCATTAACTGGTGCGACGAAATTGAAATTCGATCCACTCATGACGGAACCATTCAGCGGCGTTCAGACCACCCCTGGTCTTCCGAAGACGACATCTGCATCAAGGCGGCTAAACAACTACGGGCTGTAGCGGTCTCCAGGGGTTTGATGGGGCCTTCTGTGGGGTGCGACATTTTTATTCACAAATCCATCCCTCATGG
>JAURCW010000114.1 GCA_030828265.1 Burkholderiales bacterium
CGGGCGCAGCAGGTGGTGTGGGAAGTGTGGCCGTTGCCATTCTTGCCCATAAGGGGTTTAAGGTGGTGGCATCCACTGGGCGCGTGTCGGAGGAGGCCTATTTAAAGAGCCTCGGAGCCCAGGCCGTGATCGACAGGGCCGAACTCAGTGCACCGGGCAAGCCCTTGCAAAAAGAGCGTTGGGCCGCGGTTGTGGATTCGGTTGGAAGCCACACCCTTGCCAATGCCTGTGCCGCAACCCAGTCCTGGGGCGCAGTTGCCGCCTGTGGGCTTGCCCAGGGCATGGACTTCCCCTCCACAGTGGCGCCTTTTATTCTTCGAGGCGTTACGCTTTATGGCATCAACAGCGTCACGGTGCCGCGAGCCAAGCGCAATGAGGCCTGGAGCCAGTTGGCACGCGACCTACCCATGGACAAGCTTGAGGCCATGACCCAAGAGATTGGTCTTGAAGAGACGATTGCCATGGCCGGTCGGATTCTTGATGGCCAGGTACGTGGTCGACTGGCTGTGAAGGTTCATGCCTGAAAACGACGGCCTAGTTCGGGTTTCCAAGCTTTTAGCCGAACGTGGTATCTGTTCGCGACGCGAGGCCGACCGCTACATTGAACAGGGTCTGGTGCTTCTTGATGGGAAGCCTGTTACCGAGCTTGGAGCAAAGGCGCATCCCAGCCAATCGGTCAGCCTTGCCGCCAAGGCGCGCGCTCAACAGTCTGCGCGTCAGACGCTTTTACTAAATAAGCCTGTCGGCTATGTTTCGCATGCCGATGACGATCATCGCTACCCCGCGGCCGCAGACCTTATTCGCCCAAGCCTACGCGGACTTGCGCCGGCAGGCCGCCTGGACATTGACTCCACAGGCCTTCTGGTCTTAACCCAGGACGGTGTCATTGCGCGGCAGCTGATAGGGCAAGACAGGCTGATTGAAAAAGAATATCTTGTAAGGGTCGAGGGTGAACTCAGCGCAAATGGGCTGAGCCTTTTGAACCACGGCCTCGTACTTGATGACAAGCCACTAAGACCCGCGAAGGTGGGATGGATGAACAAGGACCAGTTGAAGTTTGTTCTAATCGAGGGGCGCAAGCGGCAGATACGCCGCATGTGCGAGATGGTTGGCCTGAAGGTAACAGGCCTAAAACGAGTACGCATTGGCCAAGTGATGCTTGGCGACCTTCCCGAGGGCCAGTGGCGGGCCTTGCTGCCACATGAAAAGTTCTAGTTAGGCCCGCTATTTTTGGAGGGCCGACAGGGCTATTTCGCAAAGAGCCGATCCGGCTGAGCCATGGCCTTGAACTCAATGGCGTTACCTGAGGGGTCTAAGAAAAACATGGTGGCCTGCTCACCGACCTCGCCCTTAAACCGAATGTAGGGCTCAATCACAAACTTCACGCCGGCCTGGGTGAGACGATCGGCAAGAGCCTGCCATTCAGGCATAGAGAGCACCACCCCAAAATGACGCACAGGAACGTTGTGACTGTCGACCGAGTTCTCAGCCCCGTGACCGGCCTGCCCTTGGGCAAGATGCGCAACGATTTGGTGGCCATAAAAGTTAAAGTCAATCCACTCGTCCGAACTGCGGCCCTCGGAACAGCCAAGAAGTCCTCCGTAAAAATGGCGCGCCTGCTGAAGGTCGTCAACGGGAAAGGCCAAATGAAAAGGGTGCATAGCGGCAGCAGTTTGCATAAGTAAGAGTCTTTCAAAAAAGAGCGTTTCGTACAGGGCAACAAGACAGCCAACAGAGATTAAGGCGAAGTGTAAGCCAGTTCAAGTCATGCCTGACTGAAGGATAATGCGGTGATGGACAACCCATTTCACTCAACCATCCGTGAGGACATTCGTTTTCTTGGAAAGCTTCTTGGTGACACCCTAAAGGAGCAGGAAGGGCCTGCCACCTATCAGCTTATTGAGAAGATCCGCCAGCTGAGTGTGGCTTACCGCCACCGGGACGACCGCAAGGCAGGGCGTGAACTTGATCGAAGGCTGGCTCAGCTCTCTCCTGAGCAGACGGTCTCGGTGATTCGTGCCTTTAGTTACTTCTCCCATCTGGCCAACCTTGCCGAGGACCAGGCACGGCTTGCGGAAGAAGAGGACGAGGCACAGGGTCAAATCACGCAGACCTTCCTTAGCTTACGAGACGAAGGCCTGCGCGGCAAAAAACTTCGAGAGGCCTTAGAAGGATGTCGCGTCTGGCCTGTGCTTACTGCGCACCCCACCGAAGTGCAACGAAAGAGTGTGATGGACACCGAGCGCCGCATCGCCAAGCGGCTTGGCGAGCGGCATCTTCTGAAACGTTCCCAGGCTTCGTTAAGGCAGCTCGCGCTCAACGAGCAGGCACTGCGTGCAGAGCTTGCATTGCTCTGGCAGACGCGCATGCTGCGCACCGAAAAGTTGCTGGTGAACGACGAAATTGAAAATGCGCTTTCCTTCTACAACATTACTTTTCTGCATGAACTTCCGAGACTTCATAAAAGAGTTGAGCAGCTAAGCGGCCTTGAGAATCTTCCTCCTCTGGTTCAGATGGGTAACTGGATTGGCGGCGACCGAGACGGCAACCCCAATGTCACAGCCGACACCCTTATTCTTACTGTGACGCGCCATGCGGAAACAGCGCTGCGTCACTACCTGAGGGAGGTGCAACAACTTAAAGCGGAGCTCTCGGTCTCTGAACTTTTGCGCGGTACAACCAAGGCACTACGCAGCCTTGCCTCAGCAGCGCAAGACCCCAGTCAGCACCGTGCCGATGAGCCCTATCGACGCGCCCTTATTGGTGTTTATGCACGGCTTGTCACAACCCTTCAGAGACTCACCGGGGCCCAGGCACTTGGCCATGCGGTTCGTCCAGCAGAGCCCTATCTTGATAGCGAGAGCTTTATTAAGGACCTCAAGATCATCCGGGATGCCCTCATGGCTCACCGGGGCGAGCGACTCAGTCGCGCTCGGCTAGAACCCCTCATTCATGCTGCAGAGACCTTTGGCTTTCATCTGGCAAGCCACGATCTACGACAGAGCTCGGACATTCACGAGGCCTGCATTCATGAGCTATTGGTAGCCTCCAAAGTTCATTCCAACTACCGGGGTCTTAGCGAGGTTCACCGACAAAAGCTCTTGCTCGATCTCCTTCGCGAGCCTCGCTCCCTTCGCATTGCGCGCATGCGCTACTCCGACCGACTGGAATCGGAGCTCAAGATCTTCGAGAAGGCCTTTGAGGCCCGCAAGATTTTTGGGGCCAAGGTGATTCGACATTGCATCGTGAGCCATACCGAGCAGGTCAGCGACCTACTTGAGGTGATGGTCTTACAAAAGGAAGTGGGCCTTATGGATGGCAGCCTTCAAAAGGCAAAACTTGGGCTTATTCCAGTGCCCCTCTTCGAAACCATGGATGACCTTGATCGGTCGGAGCAGATCATGCGCGACCTCTACGCCCTGCCCGGGATTGAGGCGCTGATTCAGCGATCGGGCGGCGAGCAAGAGATTATGTTGGGCTACTCCGATAGCAATAAAGACGGCGGTGTCTTTGCAAGCAGTTGGTACCTTTACAAGGCCTCTGACCGACTGGCCCGTTTTTTTTCGAGTCGTCCCGGCATACGGCTTCGACTTTTTCATGGCCGAGGTGGAACCGTGGGTCGAGGCGGTGGGCCAAGCTATCAGGCCATTCGAGCCCAGCCTCCCGGCACTGTGGGTGGCCAACTCAGGCTTACAGAACAAGGCGAGATGATTACAAGCAAGTACGCTGAGCCCGAGCTTGGTCGACGTAACCTTGAAACGCTTCTTGCGGCAACGCTGGAGACCAGTCTTCTACACGGACAGACGCAGCCTTCCACAGACTTTATTCAGGCGGCTCAGGCCATTGCCCAGGCAAGCCAGCAGGCCTACCAGGCCCTTGTTTACCAAACGCCAGCCTTCGTTGACTACTTCTTTGAGGCCACACCCATTAGCGAAATTGCGGGTCTCAACATTGGGTCGAGGCCCGCCTCACGACCCGGGGCAGGGCCATCGGGTCGTTCTATTGAAAGCCTGCGTGCCATTCCATGGGGCTTTTCTTGGGGTCAGAGCCGTGTAAACCTTCCCGGCTGGTATGGCTTTGGTGCTGGCATTGAGGCTTTTCTTGAAGACAGTCCTCGCGAGAATCGCGCGCTTCTGCACGAGATGTTTAGCCGTTGGCCCTTCTTCGAAACCATTGTCTCAAATGTCGATATGGTCATGGCCAAGGCCGATCGGCGCATTGCACAACGTTATGCAAGCCTTGTTCGAAACCGCTCGGTCGCCCAACAGGTATGGGGCTTGCTCAACGACGAATGGGATCGAACTGAACATGCCCTTCGTCTGATCACAGGCAGAAAAGAGCGGCTTGCCCACAACCCCACACTGGCCGCCTCCATACAACACCGCTTTGCTTACCTCGATCCCTTAAACCATCTGCAGGTGGAACTTCTGCGCCGTTGGCGACAAGGGCAGCGCGATGTGCGCAGTCAGCGAGGTATTCACCTTTCGATTAATGGAGTTGCTGCAGGTCTTCGCAACACGGGCTAAGGTCAGCCCGAGTCGTTAATAACGTCGTAGCTGCC
>JAURCW010000031.1 GCA_030828265.1 Burkholderiales bacterium
AGTCGGCTGAGGTCAGAGCTAATGGTGAGCTGACCGCTGGGCTGCGAGAGCTTGGGCAAGCGCTCAAGACCTTGCCGGGCCTCCTGTGTAAGCTTTTGCACATTGCCCCCTGCACGCGCTAAGAGGGACCGCGTGGAGCCTTCGGGCTGTTCAAGCAGGGCAAGCAGCAGGTGCATGGGCTCAATGGCCGTGTTGTCCTGGCCGATCGCTAGGCTTTGGGCATCGGCCACAGCCTGTTGGAAGGCGGTCGTTAATTTTTCAAGTCGCATGATTCATCCTTCTAAAGGGTAGGCGACCTTGTGGCCGCGATTACCTATGAAGGTGGGGGCTGAAACAGGAAATTCAAGCCTTGGGTAGGGTTACGCCCGTTTGCCCCTGGTATTTGCCGGCCCGATCTTTATACGACGTGGCACAGACCTCGTCGCTTTCGAAGAAAAGCATCTGCGCGCACCCCTCGCCCGCGTAAATTTTTGCTGGCAGGGGCGTGGTGTTTGAGAACTCAAGGGTTACGTGACCTTCCCATTCCGGCTCAAGCGGGGTGACATTCACCACAATACCCACCCGCGCATAGGTGGACTTGCCCAGACAGACAACTAGGGTTGACCTTGGGATACGAAAGTACTCCACCGTGCGCGCAAGGGCAAAGGAGTTAGGCGGAATAATGCATTCATCGCCCTTCACATCGACAAACGAGCGGACGTCAAAATTTTTGGGGTCCACGATAGTGCTGTTGATGTTGGTGAAAATCTTAAACTCGTCGGCACATCGCACGTCGTAGCCGTAGCTTGACGTGCCATAGGAAATCATGCGGCCCTTCGGGCCCTCGCGAACCTGCCCGGGCTCGAAGGGTTCAATCATGCCGTGGTCTTGCGCCATGCGGCGAATCCAGTGATCGCTCTTAATTGTCATGCCGGCATTATCACCGATCTGCGTCTACACTTACGGCCTTATGACCAAGCGCTCCATTTTCCTTACCTCTGCCCTTCCCTATGCCAACGGCGCCATTCATCTGGGGCATCTGGTGGAGTACATACAGACCGATATCTGGGCGCGATTCCAGCGCATGTCGGGCCACGAGCTCGTTTATATTTGCGCGGACGACACCCACGGCACGCCCATCATGCTCAGGGCCGAGAAAGAGGGCATCTCGCCCGAGGCGCTTATCGACAGGGTCTGGGCGGAGCATTTCCGAGATTTCACGGGGTTTGGGGTGAAGTTTGATCATTACTACACCACCCATTCCGATGAGAACCGAGAGCTTGCCGAGGGCATCTACAAAGCCTTGCGTGAGCAGGGGCTGATTGAAATTCGACAGATTGATCAAATGTACGACCCGGTAAAAAACATGTTTCTTCCAGACCGGTTCATCAAGGGGGACTGCCCGCGTTGCGGTACCGCCGACCAGTACGGCGATTCCTGCGAAGCCTGTGGGGCCACCTACTCGCCTACCGATTTAAAGAATCCCATTTCGGCTGTATCGGGCGCGAAGCCTGAGACGCGTCAAAGCGAACATCATTTCTTTAAGTTGTCCGATCCCCGATGCGTTCAGTTCTTAAGGCAGTGGGCGCTGCAGGACAACCGCCTGCAGCCCGAGGCAGCCAACAAGCTTAAGGAGTGGCTTGGATCGGGCGACGGCCCTGAGGAGTCGGGGCTTGGTGACTGGGACATTTCGCGCGATGCACCCTACTTTGGGTTTGAAATTCCCGATGCTCCGGGGAAGTACTTTTACGTCTGGCTTGATGCGCCCATTGGTTACTACGCAGGACTAAAGAACTGGTGCAAGACGAACGGGCGGGACTTCAACAGTTTTACAGCCCCGGACTCCACAACCGAGCAGGTCCACTTTATTGGTAAAGACATTCTTTACTTTCATACCTTGTTCTGGCCCGCCATGCTTCAGTTCGGAGGCTTTCGGCCACCATCGCGCGTCTATGCCCACGGCTTTCTTACCGTGGACGGCGCGAAGATGAGCAAATCGCGCGGCACCTTCATAACGGCGGAAAGCTACCTGCAAGAGGGGCTGAACCCAGAATGGCTTCGGTACTACTTCGCCTGCAAGCTCAATGGCAGCCTGGAAGACCTGGACCTTAACTTCAATGATTTCATTGCCAGAGTGAACAGCGACTTGGTGGGTAAGTTTGCCAACATCGCAAGCCGAACAGCGGGTTTTGTGCGTAAGCTTTTTGATGGCCAGCTACTTGACGATGCAAGGCCCTCGGGCGGACTCGTTGCAGGCGGTCCGGTGGACGACCATCAGGCGCTGGAAGGCCTTTTTATTGGGCGAGCGCCCGCCATTGCCGAGGCCTACGAGGCTCGTGACACGGCCAGGGCCAGCCGAGAGATCGGGCAACTCATGGATGCAGTAAATACCTATGTCGACCAGTACAAGCCGTGGGAACTTGCGAAGTCAGACGACTTAAGTGACAGGCCGAAGTTACACCGTGTCTGCTCGACAAGCCTGCGCTGTTTTGCCCGGCTTTGCATTTTGCTGCAGCCCATTCTTCCAGCGGTTGGCCAGAAAGCTCGCCAGGAGGTTTTTGGCCTTGCGCTCGCCGCAGACGAGCAGGCCTGGCTTTGGGACGAGATCGACCGACCTGCCTTGACGCAGGTTGGATCGTTTGGTCATTTGTTCAGCCGGGTTGATCGCAGCCAGATCGATTCCCTAATTCATGCGAACATACAAAACTGAGTTATTCCATAGGTTGCCTTATGCGTCTTAGTCGCCCCCATTACGAATCGGACATCACCAAGTTTCTGACCGAACTGAAAGCCCAAGACCCTCAGCTTGAGGCACGTCAGGTGCAGGGCCGTCTCCGACTCTGGGACCGCCCTGCTGTCAAGCTTGACGAGATGCAGCGCGCCCAAAAGGCAAAGGTTCCTCAAAAGGCTTATGTCTACCAGCCTCAGTGAGGCCGCCGCTGAAGGGCTTATTCCGGCCGATGCAATTGCGCGCCTCTACGGCCAGCCGCTTCTAGACCTTCCCAAAGACCTTTACATTCCGCCTGATGCGCTCGAGATCATTCTCGAGGCCTTCGAAGGACCGCTCGACCTTCTGCTCTACCTTATTCGTCGCCAGAACTTCAATATTCTGGACATTCCGATGGTCGAAGTCACCCAGCAGTACCTTCGATACATTGACGAGGTGCGTTCGACCAACCTCGAGCTTGCCGCGGAATACCTGCTCATGGCGGCCATGCTTATTGAGATTAAGTCACGCATGCTGCTACCCGTGCGCCCCAAAGAAGGCGAAGACGAGGTTCAAGACCCACGAGCGGAGCTTGTTCGTCGTCTTCTTGAATACGAAAAAATCAAGCTTGCCGCCCATAAAATTGACTCTATCCCGCAGCTTGGGCGCGATGTCGTCGCGGCTCAGGTTTACCTTGAGCAGAGCATGCCCCGGCTTCCCAACATTGACCCTGCCGATCTTCAGGCCGCCTGGCGCGACCTTGTCAGGCGTGCCCGACTTGTTGCCCATCATCACATAAGTCGTGAGGCACTTTCGGTGCGCGAACACATGGCGCGCATTCTGAAAGCTCTCAAAGACCAGCGCTTTGTGGAGTTCCGTGAGCTTTTCTCAGAGCCCATTGCACCAGGCAAAGGAATTGCCGTTATTGTTGTGCACTTTCTGGCCCTACTTGAACTGGCGAAAGAGGGTCTCATCGACATTACACAGGCTGTGCCCTTCGCGCCTATCTATGTGCGTTTAAGCTAGACCGAACGCGCCTGAGCGCGCAATGAACACAGCCATGTCCATCTCTCTTCAATCGCTCAACACATTCGGGCTTGCCGCATGGACGGATGAGCTTGTGAAGGTCACCGAGTCCACCCAGCTGCCCTCAATCAGCCAGGCGATAGCGAACAAAGATCGTTTTATTCTCGGCGGTGGAAGTAACCTGGTTCTTCAGTCAAGTCAAGAGGCCCCGCTTGCGCTCGTCTGTGTTCAGTCCGGTCTCAGGGGCATTGTTAGGCTTCCTAGTCGCGAGGGCCTTAGCCGGCTGCGCTGTGCCAGTGGTGAAAACTGGCACGACTTTGTGATGTGGACTCTGGCCAATGGGCTGGGTGGACTTGAAAACCTTGCCTTAATTCCCGGTACCGTGGGTGCGGCTCCCATTCAAAACATTGGCGCCTACGGCGTTGAGGTGGGCGAGCGCATTGAGGCGGTTCATGCCTGGGACTTCGAGCGCCACGATCATGTTGTCTTTCCCGCCGAGAGCTGTCAGTTTGGCTATCGTCAGAGTCTTTTTAAAGAACTTAGCTTTCAAGGGCCATGGAATCGACCGCGGTTTTTTATTACAGCGGTTGACTTCATGCTTGCACCGGCTACTAAGACAGCCCCCGTTCTAAGCTACAAAGGCATCACCGAGAGACTTGCCGAGCTTGGTGTTACTCAGTCACCGATGCCCATGCAGGTGGCTCATGCTGTGATTTCGCTACGAAAAGAAAAACTGCCCGACCCCAACGAGATTGGCAATGTGGGCAGCTTCTTTAAAAACCCCGTGGTGAGCAAAGAGCTAGCGAGTGCGCTCGCCTCGCAGAATCCGGGGCTTCCCGTTTTCCATCAAAACAGTCAAACCAAACTTAGTGCCGGCTGGCTCATTGAATCGGCAGGCATGAAAGGGGTTCAACGTGGGCAGGCTGCGGTCTCTGCAGACCATGCCCTTGTTCTAACCAACCTGGGGGAGGCCACTGCCCGCGATGTTCTGGGCCTGGCCCATGAAATTCAAGAGGCCGTGATGGCGCGTTTCGGGCTTTGGCTTGAGCCCGAGCCGCAAATTATTCCGCCTATCTAGTCCAGAGCCTTGGCGGACGCTTCGGTACGTCGAAACACGGGCTGCAAGGGCTTCGAGGCATCGGCATCAAAGCAGTAACCTTCGAGGTTGAAGGCCTGCAACTGCTCGGGTTTCACCAGCCGCTTTTGCAAAACAAACCGCGCCATGAGTCCCCGCGCTCGCTTGGCATAGAAACTAATGACCTTGTACTTGCCCGACTTTTCATCTTGAAAAACGGGGCTAATAACTTGAACGGGCTTACCCTTAACCTGATGCTTGTGGAGGCCCTGAGCCGCCTTAAAGTATTCGTCGGAGGCAAGGTTCAGTACGATAGGGTCCGACCCTAGGCCTGCAAGCTCCTCGCCAATCGCCTCAACCAGCTGCAAACCCCAGTAGTCGTAAAGGCTGGAAAAAGCCTTGCCACCTGAGCGACCCCCACCTGCGCGACCCCTAAGCGAGGTGCCCATCTCCAGCCGATAAGCCTGAAAGGCATCCATAGGACGCAAGACACCATAAAGCCCCGAGAGCATGCGAAGCCGTCTTTGCGCGTCTTCGAGCTGAGCTTTGGTGAGGCTTGAGGCCTGAAGGCCCTCGTAAACATCGCCATTGAAGGCAAAAACCGCGGGCCGAACCGCACCTGATTTAGGGCGTGCTGACCACTGCGAGAATCGCTCTGCATTAAGGCTGGCAAGTTTAGGGCTAATACCCATAAGCGATTCAAGCTCTGCGGCGGTCATGGGCTGGAGAACCTTCACAAGCTCAGCCGCACGACTCATAAGCGCAGGCTTCGTTAGTTCAAGTTCCTGGGCCGGCTTGGGCAGGGGAGTCTCAAAATCAAGTGTTTTTGCAGGCGATAAAAGAATAAGCATGATCTCGTCTACACGATGAAGGCGGTGAAAGCGAAGAAACTACTGCTGTTCTTGGTGAAACATAGAGGCAAAAAAGACACTCTTTGATTTGTCGCTGGCGATACTCTCCCAATCGGGGTCGGGAAGATCGTGGAAAGCATCTTGCAACAATTTGCCCCAGCGCGAACGAATGCCCTCAAAGTAGGTATTGCCCTCGTTGATCTTGGCCACCCTGGAGACAGCGAGTGCGTCGGTCTCGTAGACCAGCAGATCAAGCGGCAGCCCTACGGAAAGATTGGACTTGAGCGTAGAGTCCATTGATATAAGAAGACACTTTGTGGCGTCATCAAGCGAGGTCTCGGGCTTTAAGACACGATCGAGCACGGGCTTACCATACTTCGACTCACCTAGCTGAAAATAATGGCTCTCTGGCGAGGTCTCAATGAAGTTACCCGCCGTGTAGACATTAAAGAGCCTGCAACGCTCGCCTCGAATCTGCCCACCCACCAGAAAACTGCAGTTGAACTCAAGCCCAAAACTATTAAGCGCCATTTGGTCTCGCTGGTGAATCTGGCGCAGGGCCTCCCCCACCACCACCGAGATATCGGCCATGCTTGAGGCTGACCAGAGCCGATCGGATAAGGGCCCCTGGCTAAGAACCTCGATGACGTTTTGGGAAATGGATAAATTGCCCGAGGTAAGCAGCACGATCACCCGGTCGCCTGCCCGTTCAAAGACAGTCATCTTGCGATAGGTTGAAATTTGATCCATCCCGGCATTGGTGCGCGAGTCGGAAAGAAAGACCAGGCCTTGGTCTAAAACAGCAGCTACGCAATAAGTCATGTAGGCATTCTAATCGGTCGTGCCTGAAGATGCTTCGAGGGGAACGAGAAACTCGTGGCTTATAGTGACACCCAGCTCATTGACTTGTGTCACAAACTGTTTTAAGAACTCATGCATCTGCTCTTGAAAGCTTTCATCAATGCTTAGGTACTCAAGGTTTGAGCGTATACGTCCAGCCTGCTTGAGGGCCTTCTGTCGCCCCGGGCTACTGACATGGCTTAGATTCACCAACAGTTCATCAAGGCAGGCAATAAGAGAACGTGGCATGTCACCTCGCTGAATAAGCAGCTCAGCAATTCGTACCGGTGTGAAGCTGTCGCGGTAAACCTTTCGATAAATTTCGTAGGCCGATACCGAACGGAGAAGCGAGGACCAGAAGTAAAAGTCTGCCCGTTCTTCGAAGTCCTCCTGCACCATCAAATACTTCACGTCTAGAATCCGGGCGGTGTTATCGGCCCGCTCTAAAAATGTGCCTGTACGCACAAAGTAGAAGGCCTCGTCCTTCAACATAGTTCCAATCGTGACACCACGAAATAGGTGCGACTGAAGCTTCACCCACTCGAAGACTCGCGCAGGGTCTTTCACAAAACTTCCATCTTTCACCATGCTGCGGGCTTCTAGCCAGATGTTATTGACCACCTCCCAGATGTCGGTGGTCAGCACACCACGAACCGCCCGTGCATTTTCCCGAGCACGCTCAAGGCAGTTGAAGATGCTCGAGGGGTTGGAGCTGTCGACAAGCATAAAGCGCAAGACCTTGTCGGCCGAGAGCTTGGCATAGCGCTTGTCGTAGGCCTCTTGAAGCTCGTTTAGGTCAAGCAGGGTCTTCCACTGCGCGTTAATAGAACTGGCTTCGCTGGGCAGCATGGCAGCCTGCAGTTGAACATCCAGCATGCGAGCAGTATTTTCTGCGCGCTCAATGTAGCGCGACATCCAGAACAGATGATCGGCGAGTCGACTAAGCACGATGCAATACCCAGGTGTCTTTTGTGCCCCCACCCTGCGAGGAGTTGACCACAAGAGAGCCACGCTTTAAAGCCACGCGAGTCAGGCCGCCTGCCACCATCGACACCGACTTGCCTGAGAGCACAAAAGGCCGCAGGTCGACGTGGCGAGGGGCAATACCCTCATTCACAAGCGTTGGGCAGGTTGAAAGGGCAAGGGTGGGTTGGGCAATGTAGCGACTGGGGTGGGCCTTGAGCCGCGCACGGAAGTCATCGAGCTGGGCCTTGGATGCCTTGGGGCCTATAAGCATACCGTAGCCCCCCGAACCCTGCGCCTCCTTCACCACCAGGCTTTCAAGGTTGGCCAGAACAAACTCAAGCTCTTTCTTTCTTCGGCAGAGATAGGTTGGTACATTTTGAAGCAGCGGCTCCTCCCCTAAATAAAACCGAATCATCTCGGGCACAAAGGGATAAACCGCCTTGTCGTCGGCAATACCCGTGCCAATGGCATTGCAAAGGGTGACACCTCCCTTTTGCACCAACTCAACAAGCCCAGGCACTCCAAGGGCAGAGTCGGAACGAAAGCAGCTTGGGTCAAGGTAGTCGTCGTCAACACGTCGGTAGATGACATCCACACGTCGTGGTCCCGATGTTGTTTT
This sequence comes from Burkholderiales bacterium, assembly GCA_030828265.1. GTDB lineage: Bacteria > Pseudomonadota > Gammaproteobacteria > Burkholderiales > Burkholderiaceae_A > Hahnella. The sequence goes on from JAURCW010000031.1 coordinate 8,064, forward strand.
GGAATAGAGACGGTCGCCCTTAACAAAAAGATCCTGGCCCTCAACAAGCTCTACGCCCATCTGTTGGGCCAGGTACGAGTGCTCGAAATACGCGCTATTGAAGATGCCCGGCGTCAAAACAACCACTGTAGGGTTCTCAACACCCTCTGGGGAAACAGAGCGCAGTGTCTTTAGCAAAAGATCCGGATAGTGCTCAACCGGCGCAACTTTATTTAGGGAGAAGAGTTCTGGAAAGAGCCGCATCATAACTTTACGGTTCTCGATCATGTAGGAGACGCCCGAGGGAACACGCAGGTTATCTTCAAGAACAAAGAAGTCACCCTCGCCAGCCCGCACCAAATCAACGCCTGCAATATGGGCCCAGAGCGATCGCGGGAGGCGAACACCTTGCATCTGCTTGCGGTACTGCTCATTGCCTAAGATGAGCTCTTTGGGGATTTTCTTTTCTGTAAGGATGCGCTGCTCGGAGTATATGTCTTGAAGAAAAGCATTCAAGGCCTGAACTCTTTGCACAAGACCACGCTCAAGTTTTTTCCACTCGGCATTCGGAAGAATTCTCGGAATGAGATCGAAAGGAATAAGCCGTTCGGCGCCTGCCTCGTCCCCATACACATTAAAAGTAATGCCTACGCGACGAAAGAGCAGGTCGGCATCTTGTTGTGCCTTCTCAAGCGCAGACTTTGGCTGATCGGCAAGCCATTGCCAGAAAACCTTGCTGTGCGCAAAGGGTGTAGCCGAACCAAGACCCGCTGCACCACCCGGCATGATTTCAAGTAGTTCGTCAATAAAAGCGGGAGATCGTGACTCGGACATGAATGGTTCTACCTTTTTCCTTATGGCTTTCAGCAAGCCATGTGCCAAGCCTGCAACGCACAGGGCTTCTGCGATACTTGGCTCAGAAAACAAGAGCAACGCACCAGGAAAAGGCACGAATGCCCAAAGCCAAGGCAGACATCCGCACCACCTTAGGTCAATCAGCGCCCGACTACTGGAAGGACGCACTGAATGACCTAAGCGAAAAGGACCCCGTGATGTGCGAACTTATCCAAGCATACCCGGGTTCCTTCCTACGCAGTCGTGGCGCACCCTATGAGACCCTTATGCGATCCATTGTGGGGCAACAGATTTCGGTTGCCGCTGCCAACACGATCTGGACGCGACTTGAGGCACAGCTTGGCAAGCCGGTGACCCCGCAGGCTGCTCTAGCCAAAGGTGAGTCCCTTCGTGAGGCTGGGCTCTCGGCACGTAAGACCGCTTACCTGCTTAACCTCAGCCAATGGTTTGCGGAGAACAAAGATCTTGATTTGTCTTTTTCCGCCATGACCGATGACGAGGTAATTCAATGCCTGGTGGCGAGGCCTGGCATAGGCCCGTGGACAGCCGAGATGTTTTTAATGTTTTGCCTGCGACGCCCTGATGTCTTTGCCCTAGCCGACCTTGGACTGCTTAAGGCCATTGAGCGGCTGTATAACAAGGATCGTAGCCAGGCAAAACTGCTCTCGGAGACCTGGCGGCCGTACCGCACCGTTGCCAGCTGGTTCCTCTGGCGCAGCCTTGACCCCATTCCCGTGGAATACTAGGCCATGTTCGCTTATCGCCACGCCTTTCATGCCGGCAATCATGCCGATGTTATTAAACATGCCCTTGCATTGGGCTGCCTTAAGCTGATGCAGCAAAAAGAGGCGGCCGTGATGGTTGTCGATTCGCATGCCGGTTCGGGGCTTTATCGAATTGGTGAGGCGCTCATGCGCGGCCGAGGGGAGTTTCCCACCGGGCTTGCCAAGCTCTGGCCTTATCGCACAGCCCAGA
>JAURCW010000168.1 GCA_030828265.1 Burkholderiales bacterium
ATCTGGCCTAAGAGGTATCGGGACCCCTAGCGAACTTGGAGTGTAAACCTTTTAAGAAAGCCGAGGCAAGTTCGTAACGCTGCTCAAGCCCCCCCGACAAAAAAACAAGCTGCTCGGTCTGAACCGGCTCTAAAAGGTCAAGGAGTATCCGATGCACAGCCTCGCGCGCCTTTGGGCTGTCACGCTGCCCAGGCTCGGCAACCCAATCAAGACCCTGAGGCTGACAAAACAAGGTTGCTGCATAGTGGGTTTGATGATGGGAGGACGCCAAGTTGCAAAGACTTGAATCGTTGAAATAGTAATGACTGTAAGCCGCGGTCACCAAGGGTGCAGAATCGCAGAACAGCCAGTCCTTATTCTGATGAGTCGCCTGCTGCAGACCCCAAATCTCTTGCCTTTGTTGCGCTTGAATGATCTGGAGTTGTTCGTCTTGGCCCGGTGGGCACCCCTTTTGGTTCACCCAATGCCTCAGGACTTCATCAAGATGCAGCCCTCGAAGCTCTGCGGCAAGCCGCTGACAAAGAGTCGTCTTGCCCGTGGACTCTGCCCCAATAACGGCAACCTTTAAGAGGCCTGACGTTGTATCCATAAACGTAGACCCCAGTAGGCAAGGCCAAACTGAATAAAGTACAAGGCTGCTGTGGGCAAGAGAGACTGTTGCAGAAAAAGAACCACAGAGGCCGCATTGGCAAAGAGCCATGCAAGCCAACAGTCGATACGTTTCATCCCCATAAGAGCCATGGCCACAAGGCTCACGGACGTCACGATGGCGTCAAGCCAAGGATTAGGATGCTGGTCCACTGATGAAAACCAGATGAAGAAGCCAAGCGATAAGACGACAACAGCGAGCAAAAAGTAAGCACGTTGTGCGCGTCTTAGCCATCCCGGCCCCTGGGTTGTGGAGGTGGGTGAGCGTTCTCTCGACTGTCGCCAATTCCACAAACCCCAGGCCGAGGTGAGAATAAAAACCAACATCAGAACGGCTTGTCCGATAAGATTCAGACTAAGGTAGATGGCTAGGTAGATTGCACTTGAAGCAATGAAGAAGGGCCATACCCAAATGTTCTCGCGTAAGCCAAGTACGACGCCTAAAAGGCCAAGCCCTGCTGCCAGCCACTCGAGACTTAACATTGACTGAAGACCATGGTTTCTAAACGATCACTTCGCTGGAGGGAGGGCGACGATGCCGATGAACTTGCGGCAGCGCAGGCCATTCAGCTCTGCCCTTTGTGTGGCCGACATCTAACGCCCGGAGATTCTGTGGATGAACACCATCTTACACCTCGATCCCAAGGCGGCCGTGAGAAGCATCTCATTCATAAAGTCTGCCACCAGAAAATTCATCAAACCCTAAAGCCGCGCGAGCTTGCCCGCCACTTCAACTCATGGGATGCCTTAAGAACCCATCCCGAAATACACAAATTCATTGAGTGGGTTCAGAAGCGGCCAAGCGAATTCCTCGGCTAGTTTTTTGCGACAATAAGGTATAAGAAAATCTCCGCTCACGTCACACGGCTGACGCCCTGCGCCGGTCTTTTTTAAGGCTCCATTCGTATGCCGCATTTCCTGAATGCTTTCAGCCTGTCTGCTTATCGCCAGGCTCGAAGCCAGCCTCAGTTGTTTGCTCTGCTTGCTCTATTTTTTTGCGTAGGCCTGATCTCCGGCTGCAGCAAAACCGAATCCCCGGCTGCCCTTCCCCCGGCCGTCAAAGTTTTCGAGGTAGGCTCCTCGTCCATTAGCCGTTCAAGCCAGTCCACGCAAGACGGGTTCTCTGCCGAGGCAGCGCCTGGCGCCAATCAAATCCCAGGCGAGCTTCGCTCTGAGCTATCAGGCACTGTCATTGAGGTCTTGGTTAAGGCCGGTCAAAGCGTAAGTGCGGGTCAGAGCCTTGTTCGGCTTGACCCACGAGATGCAAAGCTTGCCAACTCGGCGGCCGAGGTTCAAGTGCAGGCTGCTCGCGCCAGGCTTGCAAACGTTGAAGCCGATTTCAATCGCTACACCGAATTGTTAAACAAAGGCTTTATCTCGAGGGCGGAATGGGACCGACGCGAGGCGCTGCTCATTGCCGAGCGCGCGCAGTTCGAGGCCACACTTGACCAGTTAGGCGTCTACACCTTGCGAGCGCTCGATCCTGGTGTGGTCCGCCAGGTTCTTGCCTCACGATCCCAAGTCGTGCAGGCGTCGGACCTGTTGGTCCAGCTACAGGTCAAAGCATCTTCCCGCCAGTCGCTGTCTAAGGAAGATCCAAAGTTCTCGCGAAACGAGGTTTACTCCATTCCCCTAACCGCACTCCTGGACGGCCGCACGGTCATGCGTGTCATTCCGAACCAGGACCAGTTCCTTGTCGAGCCCATTGCTGTAAACGTTCTTGAAGCCAATGAGCGGCATGCTAGGGTCGAGGGCTTGGTTGAGGGCGACACCATTGTGGCCGTAGGCGCTCACCTTTTAAGTCCGGGGCAGACGGTACGCCGCCTCACGCCCTAAGCTAATAAGGCCCACACTGGTCAAATGAAAAGCTCTACGAAATTGAACCTTTCGCTCTGGGCCATCGAGCATCCCGCGCTGATTCGATTCCTCATGGTCTCGCTGCTCATCCTTGGAATTGGCAGTTACTTCCAGCTTGGCCAGGATGAGGACCCCCCCTTCCACTTTCGAGCCATGGTCGTGCAGGCCTACTGGCCAGGCGCAACAGCATCCCAAATGGCGGATCAGGTGACCGATCGGCTCGAACGTATTCTTCAAGAGGTCCCCAACACCGACAAAATCGTGAGCTTCTCAAAGCCGGGGCAGTCCACCATCATTTTTCAAGTGAAGGACGACTTTGACCCTAACGAGGTCGCTGACCGGTTCTACACCGTTCGCAAGAAGATGATGGATATGGCAAGGGACCTTCCCGAAGGCGTGCAAGGCCCTTTCTTTAACGATGACTTCGGAGATACCTTCGGGGTGATCTACAGCCTTGCCGCGCCCGACTACAGCCAGGCTGAACTCAACGACTTCGTGCGCAGTGCGCGCAGTCAGCTTCTTTTAGTTAAAGACGTGGGCAAGGTTGAGATCTTTGGGCTTCAAGAGGAACGCGTCTTTGTGCAGCTAAGCAGGCAGGAACTTGCTCGGTATCAGC
>JAURCW010000135.1 GCA_030828265.1 Burkholderiales bacterium
CTGATGCGCTATGGCAGGCGGCGGCTCACTACCTTAAGCCACTTGGAATTGCCAATTTAAAGGCCCTGCCCCATCGCTGCACGGACGACCCCCGAGCCACCTGGGCCTGCACGGCAGCCTTTACCGACTCGGCGGCCTATGCACTGGAGGACTCGGAAGATGCCTCATTGACGGGCATTGCCGGACTTTTCCGCGCAGCCGACGACCTCAGCTATGGCTATCCCGCCTGTATCGAAGCCGCGGTTCGTTCTGGCCAGGCCTGCGCACAAAGCATTTATGGCCAGCTCAGCCCCGGGTAAACCGCGCGTCATGGCTGTGACGTCATTTAAGCAAGGACCACCAGGTCTGGGCCTAACCTAGATGGGCAAGCGCTTCGGAGAGGCGTCGAACACCAATAATCTCAATACCCTTAATGCCTGCCTTTGGGGCATTAGCAGCCGGCACAATGGCACGATGAAACCCAAGCCTTGCCACCTCTTTGAGTCGATCAAGTCCACGCGCAGCAGGGCGTACCTCACCTGTAAGACCCACCTCTCCAAACACAACGCAACCCTTTCCCAAGGGCCGATTGCGAAGGGAAGAAACGACAGCAACCAAGATGGCAAGGTCGGCCGCTGTCTCTTGAATTCGGACACCACCCACGGCATTAACGAAAACATCCTGATCAAAACACGCGATGCCTGCATGTCGGTGGAGAATGGCAAGCAACATGGCAAGACGCTGACCATCAAAGCCAACAGCAAGCCGTCTCGGATTGGGAACCTGACTATCGTCGACCAGCGCCTGAAGTTCCACAAGCAATGGGCGGCTGCCCTCAAGCGAAACGGTCACACAGGTGCCCGACACGGGCTCATGCACCCTGCCTGTGTCGGCCCCCGAAAGCTGGGCCTCCGAGAGAAACATCGCGGATGGATTGGTGACTGCCTTAAGCCCACGTTCGGTCATCGCAAAGACGCCAAGCTCGTTCACCGTGCCAAACCGGTTCTTGACAGCACGCACCACCCGAAAGCTGGCCTGTGCATCGCCTTCAAAGTAAAGCACCGTATCGACCATGTGTTCCAACAAGCGAGGGCCCGCAAGCGCACCCTCTTTGGTGACATGGCCAACAATGAAAACAGCACGACCCGTTCGCTTCGCCCACTGCGTTAACTGATAGCCCACCTCGCGAACCTGTGAGACCGAGCCCGGTGCGCCCGAGGCCATCTCGGTGTAGAGCGTCTGAATGGAATCGGCAACAAGAACGCTTGGCTGCGCAAGGTCGATGGCCTGCAAGACCTTCTCGAGTGAGGTCTCAGAAAGCACCTTGAGTTGCTGGCTCACCGGACCATCAAAGCCGAGCCTTCGCGCACGCATGGCAAGCTGGCCAGCCGACTCCTCACCCGAAACGTAAAGCACCGACTGCTGCGCTGAAACTTTGAGAATGGAGGCCATAGCCTGCAGCAACAACGTTGACTTACCAATGCCCGGGTCGCCCCCCAACAACACGACAGCACCCGGAACAAGGCCACCTCCAAGCACACGATCAAACTCGTCAATTCCTGTGGGCTGACGCTCAATATCTTCAAAGGCAATCTCAGACAGGGCCTGCAAGGACGATGATGGCGCAAGGCTTGCCATTCGCCCAGCTCGCGCTTCGGCAGCAGCCGATGGCGCTTGGGCCACGTCATGACGTTGGCCGGGTACCAGTGTGTTCCATGCACTGCATTCCGTGCACTGCCCCTGCCACTTGCTGAAGCCCTGACCACAGGCCTCGCAGACAAAACTCGTTCGCTCTTTTGCCATGGCCTTAGCGCTCGACGCTTACAGGGTCCATGAGCCTGCGAGAAACCCGTGGTGTTAAGCAGGTCAGCAGCTCGTAGCCCAGGGTTCCAAGACATGCAGCAAGCTCGTCAACACCAAGATGGTCACCCCAGACCTCCACTAGGCTTCCAACCTCGGCCTGCGGCTGCTGAGAGAGGTCAAGGGTAATGAGGTCCATGGACACCTGCCCAACAATAGGACAGCGCTTGCCATGAATAACCATCGGCGTGCCGTCAGGGGCCGTTCTTGGAAAACCATCGGCATACCCAATGGCTGCAACGCCAATGCGCATAGGCTTCGTTGCTCTGTACCTTAGCCCGTAGCCAACGCCATCGCCAACCGCCAGCTCTTGGATGGCCAAAAGCCGCGTTGTTAGCCTCGAGGCGAGGCGGAGTGTCTCGGGCATGCTCTGCCCAAGCGACTGATCGTCATCGAGAGACGCCTGCCACCGAAAGGGGCTTGATCCGTAGAGCAAGATACCGGGACGCAACCAGCCCGAGCAGGCAAGGGGCTGGGAGAGAATCGCTGCAGAATTTGCAAGGCTTATTGGCTCGATGTCGGGCCTGTGATCAAGCAAGGCCAAGGCCCTCTGAAAAAGCGACAAGGCCTGATAGCTCTCAGATCGCGACTCGGCCTGCGCGAAGTGCATCATGAAGCCAAGGCGACCCGGCCCTAGAGACGTTCTTAGCTTTAGAAGATCGTCCGCCAGAGTCTCAACCGAATTTGAGGCAGACGACAAGCAGGCATTAAAGCCCAGCCTGTTCATTCCGGTATTGAGCTTGATCCAGACTCGGCCCTTACCTTGTTGATAGCCCTGCGCATGGGACGAGCTTGAAAGCAGCCAATGAAGCTGTTCTTTGCAGTGCACCACTAGGTCGGCCTGAAGCTCCACGGCCTCGCAAAGGCCTGCCTGATTAAAGAGCCCCTCAAGAAGCAGAACAGGCTTTTTCCAGCCAAGGGAGCGTACCTGACGAAGTTCGTCAATCTCAAGCAGAGCAAGCCCATCAGCGTCCGCAAATCCTTCAACAACGGCATCAAGGCCATGGCCGTAGCCTCTGGCCTTGACTACCGCCCAGACAAGCTGATTGGGTTGGATTTGTCGAAGCGCCCGAAGATTGTCCTGCAGCCGAGCGGTACTCACTTCAAGCTGAATCGGGCGCTGGCCGCAACCCAGTAAGGAACTCATGCGCAGGAGCCTAATAACGGTGAGGAACCGGGCGGGGACCCCGACGGGCTCGGTTGCCTATGGCCTGCGCCTGCTGAAAGGCTTGCCAACAGAATGGAATAAATCTGTCTTCGAGTTTTAGCAGACGTTGGGTTGGCGGAATCGACACAGGCCATTCGATGAACCAGTAGCGAGGGGTTCGCCGGCTCACTCGCATGCTCCATCTGCCCGAGCATTCCTTCGGGCGAATGAACCAACACAAGGGCAACAAGGTTTGGGTCAGTAAGAGCCTCTTGCAATCGGGCCTGAAAAACCCGGCTGTCTGAGGCCGCACAGATATCCATCACAAAATGCGCCGACTCTAAAGTATTGTTTCGCTGCCCACGAGACTGAAGATACTGACTGAAATAGGTTTGAATGGCCAACCATGCGCCTGACAGCTTCGCCTGCGACGAGGCCGACTGCCCTTGACTCGCAGATGCTTCGTACAAGACCATGAGCTTTTGAAGCCGAGGGCGTCGACGCCAATAGGGTGAAAGGCCAAGTATTTCGGCCGCATAGCCATAAAGCCTCATCCCTTTACCTAACACTTTCTGTCATTAGACTGCGGTTCATCAAAACAGCGTCCTCCCGTACTGTCTCGCCATGGCGTGTCGGGTAATAGTCTTTACGCAACCCAACCCTCTGAAAACCATTGCGTTCATATAGCCGAATGGCCGCCTGGTTGGATGGTCGAACCTCAAGCATCACAATACTTAGCTTTTCAGCCAGGAGCCTTCGAAACAGCTGATCAAGCATGAACTGGCCTGCCCCACGTCGTTGGCGGGTCGGCGCAATCGTGAAATTCAAAAGATGGCATTCATCAAGTACACGCATGTAGACCAGGTAGCCAATCATCACGCCTTGGTCAACGAGCTTCAAAAGCTCGTAACC
>JAURCW010000015.1 GCA_030828265.1 Burkholderiales bacterium
AATCTTTCTGGGGAGGATAAATAGAGGCATGCCAGTAGGCCGCTGCAAGTGGTTCGGTCTGAATTCGGTAGGTCGGGATAACCTCGGAGACTCGGCGAAGAATCAGGTTACGGTCGAGCCGCGCCATCGTGGGATGTGACAGCTCAAGAATAAGAAACGCAGAAGGCGTGCCGATATCACCAGGGCCTGCGCTTGTACCTTGAGGCTCCGGGGCTAGCAGCTCGATGGTGAGCTCGGACCCCTGTGATGCATTGAGGGCATAGCCAAGCTTTGCCTGAACACCGAGCTCAAGAGCCCGCTGATCTTTCTCAAGCCGCTGGTTAATTCCCCTGCCGTGTTTGCTGTAGTCGTCTGCCACAAGGCTGTCACGCGTGGTCACGGCAATGTATATGGTCACCATGCAAGCCACAATGACACTTGAAAGCATGAACAAGATAATCCAGGGCCAACGGTGTTGCCACCAGGGTCCGGAGGTATTGTGATTCATTGGGTTAGCGAGGGACAAAGAACGCAGCCTTTTCGTTAATTACTAAATCGGGATCATCCTCGGAGCGCACCTGCAACAGTATTTTATGGGAGCCCTTGTCGAGGGACTCGGCAATGGAGATAGGGATGCGTAGGTCGACAATAGCTGTGGCGTTAGCAGATGGGTCTACAGTGAGCCTTGTTTTGCCAGAGCTCTCGAGCTCGGGCAGTCCACTGCCTTCAATAATTAAGCGCTTTGCCTCGTGGCTTTTATTGGTAATTTGCAGCCGGTAGACGTTCTCAATGAACTGGCCCTCAACCTCTCGGGCAAGCGCGCCACGGTCACGAATAACATTCACAGTTAAAGGGCTTCGATTAAGGAGCGATGTAAAAACGACTGCTGAAATAACAAGAAGAATCGATGTGTAGATGAGAACGCGTGGGCGCAAGAAGCGCCGACGAATGTCGGCTTCTTGAACAACGCCATCCAAGGCATTGAGCGTGGTGTAGCGAACCAAGCCTTGGGGATAATGCATGCGATCCATGATTTGGTTACATGCGTCTGCGCAAAGTCCGCAGCCAATGCACTCGTACTGCAGGCCGTCTCGAATGTCGATGCCTGTGGGGCAGACCTCCACGCAGACGCCACAATCAATACAGTCACCTTTCCCAGAGGCTGTATGGTTTTCCGCCTTAGAGCGCTTACCTCGTGGCTCCCCACGGCTCTCGTCATAGCTAACAATAAGGGTGTCCGGGTCGAACATGGCACTTTGAAAGCGTGCGTAGGGGCACATGTATTTACAAACCTGCTCGCGCATGAAGCCGGCTTGAAGCAGAGTAAAAAATGAATAAAAGAGCATCCAGAACCACTGCCAAAAGCCTAGGCTCGCGGATAACACCCCATGACCGAGCTCATGAATAGGAGTGAAATAGCCTGCAAAGGTAAAGCCTGTCCACAGGGCCACAAGTACCCAGACAAAGAGCTTGAGCCCGCGCCTTGGCAGGCGAGCGAGCAAAGAGAGCTCTTTGTCACGTCGCATACGTACATGACGATCGCCTTCAATCCAGCGCTCGATCTGCATGAAGATCTCGGTGTAGACCGTTTGTGGGCAGGCGTAGCCGCAGAAGAGTCGACCCGCTACGGCCGTGAACAAGAATAGCCCGAAGGCAGACAGTAACAAAAGCGCCGTCAGGTAAATGAAGTCTTGAGGAACCAACAAAAGGTCGAAGATATAAAAGCGCCGTGCCTCAAGGTCGAACAAGACGGCCTGCCGGTCGTTCCAGGACAGCCAAGGCGTTAGGTAATAGACCGCCTGAGTGATAAAGACAAAGAACCAGCGCCAGTTGTTAAACCAGCCCCTCGTAGCCTTGGCGTAGATCTTCTTGCCGGGGGCATAAAGAAGAACTGTTTGTTCAACAACGGGGGGTGTGGAGGGTTCAGGCATTGACTTTAACGGAGAGGATGCTGCTTAAAAGTGACCCGTTGCGCGGGCTGCCTCGCAACGGGGCCTGACTGAACGGTTAAATTACTGACTGCTGGCAACGGCCTTGGGCTTTGCCGTAAGGCTGTAGACATAGGCCGCTACGAGGTGTGATTTCTCTTCACCAAGAATGTCTTTCCAGGCGGGCATGACACCATGACGGCCGTTATTAATGGTTTCAACAATGGCTTTGGCCGTTCCACCGTAGACCCAGATTTTGTCGTTGAGTCGGGGAGCGCCCATGGCAGGCCCGCCGTCACCGTTCGCGCCGTGGCATGCGGCGCATGCGGCGAACTTTGTGGAACCCAGGCTTGCTTTAATGGAATCGTGGGCGCTGCCCGAGAGGCTTAAAACATAGTGGGCCACATTCTCAACATCGGCAGGTGAGCCTACCGCGGCTGCCATGGGAGGCATGATGCCTTGTCGGCCTTCAAGCACCGCTGTTTTGATCGCATCGCCCGAACCTCCCCAGGTCCAGTCGTTGTCTGCAAGGTTGGGAAAGCCCTTTGCACCGCGCGCATCGGTTCCATGACATTGGGCACAGTTGTTCACGAACAGCCGCTGACCAATCGCCATGGCCTCGGGCTGTTGGGCGGTGTCCTCAACCGACATGGCCGCAAACTTGGCATAAATGGGGCCATAACGGGCATCGGCCTTGGCTATCTCTCTTTCGTACTGGTCCTTGGAGCTCCAGCCAAGACTACCCTGGCTGTTACCAAGCCCAGGAAAGAGGGCGAGGTAAAGCAAAGCAAAAACAATGGTGAGGTAGAACAGAATCATCCACCAACGAGGCAGTGGGTTATCGAACTCCGCTAGGTCTTCGTCCCAAGTGTGCCCTGTGGTCTGCACAGCGCCTGGGTTGATCTTCTTGCGCGACAAGAAGTACAGGAAGACACCGCAGGCGAGAACGCTTACGAGAACACCCACGATTACAAAGAGATTCCAAAACTCGGTAGTAAAGTCAGCCATGATTTTTTATCCTGTTTACAAACAGTTCTTAACGAAAGTTAAGCGTCCTGGGACGACTTAGCGGCCCGAGTTGCCCCAGTCTCGGTCGCGGGGAGTTCGTCAAGAAGGGGGATGCGTGAGGCCTCTTCCATGGTCTTTTTCTGACCGCGGCTGTAGACCAAGACAACGATACCCAGAAAGACCAGAAGGCTTACGAGTGTGAAGATCGAGTGAAAGGTGATCATGAGCGCTTCTCCTTGATGGCAAGGCCAAGCGACTGCAGGTAGGCAATCATGGCCTCAATCTCGGTCTTTCCCTTTAGCTCTTCAACCGCATTTGCGATTTCTTCATCGGTGTAGGGTACGCCGGTCATACGAAGCGTTGCCATCTTGGCCTGGACATGTTCTCCATCGACAATACCCGTAGCCAGCCATGGGTAGGCAGGCATGTTGGACTCGGGTACGACATCGCGAGGGTTTATAAGATGGACGCGGTGCCACTCGTCCGAGTAGCGACCACCAACTCGAGCAAGGTCAGGTCCGGTGCGCTTGGAGCCCCATAAAAAGGGTCGCTCGTAGACGGACTCCCCCGCCACGGAATAGTGACCATAGCGCTCGGTCTCTGCCCGGAAGGGGCGAATCATTTGGGAATGGCAGCCTACGCAGCCCTCACGCACATAGACTTGCCGTCCAGCAAGCTGCAAAGCGGTATAGGGCTTAAGGCCGGTGACGGGTTCTGTGGTGGATTTCTGAAAGAAGAGAGGAACAATTTCAATAAGCCCGCCAATGGCCACAACAATAAGGACCAGCACAATGAGAAGGCCTGGGGACTTTTCAACAATATCGTGTTTCATGGTGTCTCGATCTCCCTAGGCTTAACCGTGTGCCACGGCAGGAATCTGGGCGTTCACGGGCTGGGGTTGGCGCAGGGTCATGGCAACGTTCCAAGCCATGATGAGCATGCCGCTTAGGTAGAGCAGGCCACCGCCAAGGCGAATAACGTAGTAGGGGAAACTGGCTTTGACGCTTTCCACAAAGCTGTACGTTAACGAGCCATCGTCGTTTATGGCACGCCACATAAGGCCCTGCATAACCCCGGAGATCCACATGGCCGCGATGTACAGCACGATGCCAATGGTGGCGATCCAGAAGTGCAGCTCAATGGCTTTCACGCTGTGCATTTGGGTTTTACCCGCCATACGCGGAATGAGGTAGTAGATGGCACCCATGGTAATAAAGCCTACCCAGCCTAAGGCGCCTGAGTGCACATGGCCAATGGTCCAGTCGGTGTAGTGACTCAATGCATTCACTGTTTTAATGGACATCATGGGACCTTCAAAGGTCGACATGCCATAAAACGAGACCGAGACAATTAAGAACTTAAGAATAGGGTCGTTGCGCAGTTTGTGCCACGCGCCCGACAGCGTCATGATGCCGTTGATCATCCCGCCCCAGCTTGGCGCAAGCAGGATAAGCGAGAAGATCATTCCAATGGACTGCGTCCAGTCGGGCAGCGCGGTGTAATGCAGGTGGTGGGGCCCTGCCCACATGTAGGTGAAAATAAGGGCCCAGAAGTGAACAATGGACAAACGGTAGGAGTAGACCGGGCGCTCGGCCTGTTTGGGGATGAAGTAGTACATCATTCCAAGAAAGCCAGCTGTTAAGAAAAAGCCAACAGCATTATGGCCGTACCACCATTGCACCATGGCATCCTGAACGCCAGCAAAGACACCCACGGCATCCCACATACCCACTGGAATGGCTGCGCTGCGAACCACATGCAAAAGTGCCACGGTAAGAATAAAGGCACCGTAGAACCAGTTGGCGACATAAATATGCTCAACCCGCCGGCGCATGAGGGTTCCAAAAAAGACAATAGCGTAGGCAATCCAGACGACGGCCAAAAGAAGGTCGATCGGCCAGGCCAGTTCGGCGTACTCGTGTGTACTTGTGATACCCAGAGGCAGTGTGATGGCAGCAAGAACGATCACAGCCTGGTAACCCCAAAATGTGAAAGAGGCTAAACCGTCAGAAAAAAGCCGGGTGTGGCAGGTGCGCTGAACAACGTAGTACGACGTTGCAAGAAGGGCAGAGCCACCGAAGGCGAAAATGACCGCATTGGTGTGAAGAGGTCGAAGCCTTCCGTAGGACAGCCAGGGGATTCCCTCCGCCAGTGTTGGAAAGGCAAGCTGCGCGGCAATCCAGACGCCAACCAGCATGCCTACAACGCCCCAGACCACTGTGGCGATGGCAAAAAGTCGAACGATGTCGTAGTTGTATTCTTCGGCGATGGCTGTGCCCGCGGAGTGCGCGACATGAGCCTCAGTAGGTGTGAGGACGGCTGACATAGTGTTAATGCTCCCTGAACGACTGCTATTTTTCCAATGTATGCATTCTCCCAGATATAACTATTGACCTGGGTCAATTAACTGAATGGCCGAGCGTTTTACTAGGGTTTACCCGAATCGTCGGCAGGGGAGTGTTTTGATGCGATGTGGCCCTTGTCGTCATCAAGCAAGATGCGTTGGGCGGGTGAGTCAAGGTCGTCGAACTGACCGCTACTGGACATCCGAAAGTAAATCCAAACCACAAGCCCCACCACAACAAGGCTTATGCCAACCAGAATTGGGAAGACTTCCATGGTGACTTATCGTAACAGCCGGGCCGCATTGGCCATGACCAAAAGTGATGAGCTTGCCATTCCAACGGCGGCCCAAGCCGGCCCAATAATACCCAGGGCTGCCAGCGGTATGGCAGTGAGGTTGTAGCCAATGGCCCAGGCAATATTCTGCTTAAGTATGGTGCGTGTGCGTTGGGCCATATTCATAAACTCCGCAACCCCACGCAACCCGGGGCGAAGGAGGTAGACATCGGCACGCTGCTTGGCAAGGGGTGCACTTGCGCTGACTGCAATGGATAGATCGGCCTGTGCCAGAACCGGCGCATCATTAATGCCATCACCGACCATCCCCACGTTGTGACCGCTCGTTTGTAATTGGCGAAGCTTTTGAAGTTTCTCCTCGGGCTGGAGCTCTCCAATGGCTTGCAAGCACGGAAGCTCTAGCGTTTTTGCTAAAGCACGAACCCGATCGCTTCGATCTCCACTTAAGACCCATAGGTCAAGCCCGAGTTTTTGAAGCTCCAATAGCGTTGCCTTCGCATCGGGTCTGGGCCGATCGTTGAGCCAGAAGCCTGCGATAAGCTCATCCTCAATACCTAGGTAGAGGCTCGCCATTTCAGCCCCTTCCAGCCGATTGGCATCACTTGGGGTGGCGGGTGATGCCTGCACAAAACTTGCGGAGCCGAGCCTTACCCGCTTGCCATTGTGGGTCTGGCCTTGCATACCTAAGCCCGGCTTTTGCTCGATGGCCTGAACCGCAGGCAGGGCCGAGCGACCGCTGCCTGGCTCGGCGCTCGCGAATCTTGAGGCTGAGGCTCGAAAGAGTGCCATGGCAAGAGGATGGTGACTGTTTTCAGTCAGCTGCTCGACGAATTCCCAGATCTCGGCCTCTGTGTAGGCCTTATTTCCCATGGGCTGCATAACGACCGAGGAGGACTCGGGCTCCGTCAGTGTCCCCGTCTTATCAAAAGCCAGGGTCTTTAATGCCCAGCCCTTCGCCAGGCTGTCTGGGCTAGATACCGCAATACCTTTTTCCAACAGCTGCGCAAGGCTTGCGGCATACGCGGCTGGACCTGCAACCGATAGTGCGCAGGGGCAGGAGACTACCAAGATGGCAATGAGCCGAGGAAGCCATTGGTCCAGGGGCTCTTGAAAGACAATGGCCCAGGTGATGGAGGCTATGGCAATGGTCAAGATCCCCAGTGTAAATTTTGTGGCGACACGGTCGGCCCAATGGCTCCACTGTGGCCTTTCGGCGGCGGCCGCTTCAGCAAGCTGGCTTAAGCGCGCCAGCGAGCCTTGTGCACCCGGGCCCTTAACCCGCCCGTGAAGCTCGGGGCCCAGGTTTATGGCACCCTCCGGGCAGAAGTCACCGGGCTCTTTTCCAACCGGGTGCGGCTCGCCTGTGAGTGAGGAGATATCGAGCTCGGTTGCGGCGCGCAGCAGTTCAAGATCGGCGGGAAGGCGAGCACCCGAAGGCACGCGAATGAGATCGTCGTCCTGCAGTCGCCATGGTGGGCAGTCCCCGGGTTCGGGCTCCAGCCGATGGGCCAGTACGGGAGGCTCAAGCGAGAGCTCCTCGCGTCGGCGCATGGTACGACGGCGAATGACTGATTCAATACGTCGAGCCCCAAGAACCAAGAAAAGAAACATGGTGACCGACTCGAAGTAAACGGCAGAGGCTTGAGCCCAGAGGCCATAGAGGCTTCCCAGAAAGGCCAGAAGCAGCCCAAGACTGATCGGAACATCCATGTTGAGTCGGCCTTGGCGCAGTGCCGTGAAGGCACTTTGGAAGAAGCCTGACCCACTGTAGAGAAGTACGGGAAGGCAGAGTGCCAGAGAGGCAAGCCTTAAGGTTAGCAGGGCATCGGCATCAATCTGGCTGCCATGAAGGTACTCGGGCAGTGCGAGCATCATGACCTGGGCCCATCCCAGTCCGGCAATAAAGAGCCGGCGGTTTTCAAGCTTCTCCTGGCGCTTACGTTGCTCCTCAAGCTGGCCTGCGCCCAAGGGCACAGCCGCGTAGCCAAGCTTTAAAAGAGTCTGGCTGAGGGCATTGAGGCCTGTCGTGTTGGGGTTCCATCGAAGTCGCAGTCGTGCCGTGGACGCATTCGCGCGAGCGAGACTCACCCCCGGAGCCTGCAAGAGCACGCGTTCAATAAGCCAGGCGCATGCTCCACAACGCAGGCCCTCAATGGCAAGCGTTGTCTCGTTCTGGTCCGTTTCTTCATTGGCTAAGGCCTGTCCTGACTTTTTAATACGACAAGGCACCGTCTGAATATGTCGGCCTGTCCAGGCGGGATCTTCAAGAAGGTCTGCCCAGGCTGAGAGCCTGTCGAGTTGCTTAGGGTCAAGCGCGTTGGAGGTTCTTTGAGCGTAGTAGTTTTCACCCCCTGAGGCCACAATAGCCTGCGCAACCGCCTGGCAGCCCGCGCAGCACATGGCCCGGTCCTCGCCGAGAACACGAGCTGACCACAAGCCTTGCGCGGGAACAGGCTCATTGCAGTGGTAGCAGCGTTGGCCAAGGCTCATGTCTGTCTCAAGTTTCTAAGGGGTAATACATAAAACATCAAGCCACCCAGGGGGGGCGAGGCCTAAGGACCTTGCCAGGCCCCATAGCGCAAAGCTAACAATAAAAAGGCCTGCCAATTGACGAATACGATCGGAACGCGGTCCTGACAAGACCATGCCCGATGCCCACGATGCAAGAAAGAGTGAGGGTATGGTTCCAAGGCCAAAAGCGAACATCCAGCCAAGTCCCGTCCATGCACTTCCTGTCACGGCGGCCGTAAGTACCATGCTGTAGACCAGGCCACAGGGCAGCCATCCCCAGAGCGCCCCCACCCTTGCGGCGCGTGCAACGCGAGCAGCTATAGCAGTAGTAGAAACCTGCCCATCGGCTTGGCTTGCGCCCGAGGGCGTGAGGCTTGCGACAGCAAAGGGTTGAATAAACCTCCAGAGCCGACCAAGCTGCGACTCAAGCTGGGTAATAAGACGGCTGACTCGCAGTAGATGCAGGCCAAGCGCAAGGAGCATCAGGTTTGCAAGCACCATGGCCACATGTCGGGCCGTGTCAACGACAGCCAGTGCAAGAAAGGCACCACCGACTGCTCCAGCAATGGCCCCCATCAGGCTGTAGCTACCCACACGTCCGAGCTGCCAGGCAAGTAACTCCGTCCATCGTGCAAGTGGGCTTAAGAGACCGGGGGCAGAACGACTGCGATGACCCGCTGCGGCAGCCAGGCCACCGCACATCATGAGGCAGTGTCCCGAGGACCAGAGGCCAAGAAGAAAGGCAGGTAAGGGGAGGCTGATATCCAGAGCTGATGCCCTTTCCGTCGATGCCTTAAAGATTAAAACTGGCCAGCGCTGGGGCGTGGTCGGAGGGCTTTTCCCAGCCCCTTGGTGTGCGATCGATACCAACCTGGTCGCAGTGCTTCATGAGTGCATCGCTGATAAGCAGATGATCAATTCGAAGTCCTTGGTTACGACGAAAGCCCGCTTGACGGTAGTCCCACCAAGAGAAAGCCTGATTTTCTGGCCCCGTCTTTGCCCGAAAGCTATCAGTGAAGCCAAGGCTCAGTAGATCGTGAAACCTCTGGCGCTCGGGCTTGGAGCAGAGAATCTTGTCATGCCATGCCTCAGGATCGTGCACATCGATATCGGCTGGGGCAATATTGAAGTCACCCACAACGCTGACCAGGGAATGGCTTGCCTGTTCTTCCTGAAGCCTCAGTCGCAGCGCGTCAAGCCACTGAAGCTTGTAGCTGTATTTCTCGCTGCCAACCTCCGAGCCGTTTGGCACGTAAAGATTAATAAAGCGAATCTGGGTCTCGCTTTCAAGTGTCTTGAGTGTTGCTGCGATGAATCGCTTCTGGTCACCCGGAAGCCTTGGCTCTTCACAACTCCACTCCTCGATGGTCTGAAACCTCGATGCCTTGGCAAGGATGGCCACACCGTTGTAGCTTGGCTGGCCCGAGAAGACACAGTGGTAGCCAAGGGCTCGGATCTCCTCAACGGGGAATTTGTCATCGGTTAGTTTGGTCTCTTGCAACCCAAGAATGTCGGGTCTCTCGAGCGCAAGCCATTGGCCAAGATGCTCCAGCCGAACCCTTAGGGAATTGACGTTCCAGCTAGCAAGCTTTAGCAAACCCGAACCCTAACTCTTGCTCGGCCTTATGCCGTCTCAAGCAGACCAGAGTGCCGAAGCAAGGGCTCTGGACTTGGCTCACGCCCCCGAAAGGCTTTGAAGGATTCAAGGGCAGGGCGCGACCCACCTTTTGAGAGGATCTCTCTCCAGAAGCGTTGACCCACCGCGGTGTAGTTGGTGGGCTCTTCCTCAAAGGCGGCATAGGCATCGGCTGACAGGACTTCGGCCCACTTGTAGCTGTAATAGCCCGCGGCGTAACCGCCTGCAAAAATATGACTGAAGCTTTGTGGAAAGCGTTGAAAGCTAGGAGGATGAAGCACAGCAACTTCCGAGCGAACCTCGTGAAGCACGTCCATGATCGATTTAGCTGCTTTTTGTAGGTCGGACTCAATAACCTGATGGTGAATGCGTAGGTCGAATAGAGCGAACTCAATCTGACGCAGCATGAAAAGCCCGCTCTGAAAATTCTTGGCCCGAATCATTTTCTTATAGAGGTCTTCAGGAAGTGGCTCACCGGTCTCAACATGGCAAGTCATGGACTGAAGCTTCTCCCATTCCCAGCAGAAGTTCTCCATAAACTGGCTGGGAAGCTCGACTGCATCCCATTCCACTCCATTAATTCCCGAGACCTCTAGCTCGTCCACCTCCGTGAGGAGATGGTGAAGCCCGTGGCCGAACTCGTGAAAGAGTGTGGTGACATCGTCGTGCGAGATGGTGCTTGGTCGATGCTCGCTAGGGGGCATGAAATTACAGGTAAGCATGGCGACAGGTTTTTGTACCTGCGAGACAAGTCTTCGACGGCCGCGGCTGTCATCCATCCAGGCGCCGCCTCGTTTGGTGGGTCGCGTGTAAAGATCAAGAAACAAGTAGCCAATGGTTTCTGCTCCACGAATAACGCTGTAGAGCTGAACATCGGGGTGCCAGCGGTAGGTGGAGAGGTCGGGCTCGGGGGATTCACGAAGCTCCACGCCAAAGAGCTCTCTTACCAGTTCGAAGAGGCCCGCTAAGACATGCTGCACCTGGAAGTACTGACGAACCTCGTCCTCAGAGAAACTGAATTTCTTCTGGCGCAGCTTTTCGCTGACGTAGCTAACATCCCAGGACTCCATGGCCTCAAGGCTGAGATGCGTCTTCGCAAAGGCTTTCAGCTCGGCTACGTCTTGTTCTGCAAAGGGGCGTGCCTTTTTGGCAAGGTCAAGCAAGAATGCCATGACCTGCTCCGGTGACTCGGCCATCTTTGAGGCCAACGAGAGCTCAGCGGCCGTTGAGAAGCCGAGGGCCTTGGCCTGCTCTTGTCGCAGCTGAAGAATTTCAGCCATCAGCATGCTGTTGTCATGCTCGGGGCCCTCTTCAGCAAGCTCGGATGCGCGACGAGCATTCTTTGAGTACATCTCTTTTCGAAGGTCACGATCGTCGGCAAACTGCAGAACGGGAATGAGGCTGGGCTGCTGCAGCCCAAAAGCCGCGACGGCATTAAGCTTCTCGGAGCGGGCTTTCTCTCTCGCTGCCTGGGCAACGGCTTCGGGCAGACCCGCAAGCCGACCCTCGTGGCCAATTAGGATCTTGGTTGAATTTGTGCTGTCGAGAAGGTTCTCAGAAAACTGCTGAGAGAGTGTGGCAAGTCTTGCTGACCGCTCCGTAAATGCTTTTTGAGCGTCCGAATCAAGCTCTACGCCACCAAGGCGAAAGTCACGCAGGCTGTTATTAAGTGCGCGCTCTCTAGACTCGGAGAGCTTGGCGTTTGCGGTATTCAGGCTAATCGAGCGTGTTTTCTCGAAGAGGCCTTTATCTTGTGCAAGTCGGGACCAGAACCGTGAGATCTTCTCAAGGTTGTTGTTGGTTAGTTCACGCCATTCGGGGCTGTCCATAACGGCGCCCAGGTGATGAATAGCAGACCAGAGTCGCCCAAGTCGCTCGGTGGCGTTTGTTAAGGGCTCAATCACCGTCTCCCACTGAGCAGCCTCACGACTGCTGGCAATTTTTCTAAGCTGCTCTTCGGCCTCACCAAGAAGGTTCTCAAGTGGCTCCTGCACCTCTTCGGGCTTCAATAATCCGTATTGTGGAATGTCACTCGAAAGAAATTGTTCGACGGAGCTAGTCATAAGTACGTTTTAGTTTGGGCTAGGTTAAGGATTGGGCGTGTGCGACGGATTCCGCCGCATCCAGAGTATTTTGCAAAAGCATGGCAATGGTCATTGGACCAACCCCGCCGGGCACGGGGGTAATGGCTTTTGCAACTCTAGCGACGTTTTCAAAGTCGACATCGCCCACGAGCTTTCCAGACGCAAGCCGGTTAATACCTACATCAATAACAACCGCCCCCGGTTTGACCATCTCGGCAGTAATGAGTCCGGGTCGCCCCACCGCTGCAATAAGAATGTCGGCCCGCCGGGTTTTCTCTTCTAGGTTCTGAGTCTTACTGTTGCAGATGGTCACGGTTGCACCAGCCTGCAGCAGCATCATGGCCAGTGGCTTCCCTACGATATTGCTCGCGCCAACAACCACCGCCTCCGCCGCGCGCAACGGTGTCTTCTGGTGGTCAAGCATCACCATAACGCCCAAAGGCGTGCATGGCTTCAGGCAGGGCTGGCCAGTGAAAAGGGCGCCCGCGTTGACCGGATGAAACCCATCGACATCCTTATTGGGAGAGATAGCTTCAATAATGGTTTTCTCTGGAATATGCCCCGGCAAAGGTAGCTGCACCAGAATGCCATCGACGTTTGGATTGGTATTAAGGCTTTGAATTGTCTGCAGGAGTGCCTCGGTGGAGCAGGAGGCATCGAGTCGTATGAGCTCAGAGACGATACTGGCCTTTTCGCAGGCTGCAACCTTGTGTCTTACATAGACTTCGGATGCCGGGTTGTTTCCCACCAAAATAACCGTCAGCCCTGGGGCGCGACCATGTTGGCTAAGAAATCGTTTGGCTCGATCGCCGACCTGTTGGCGCAGGGTTTCGGCAAGACTCTTTCCGTCAATGAACTGGGCAGGCATGTGAAGATCCTAGCATGGCGTCAAAGTCAGCTAGACAATCCCTAAGACTTTCTTTATAGTTCGCGGTTTGCCGTGTTGTTGATTGGGGCTATAGCTCAGCTGGGAGAGC
>JAURCW010000160.1 GCA_030828265.1 Burkholderiales bacterium
CCCTTGTCATTGGTCTTACTGTCGTTTCGATCGGAACAAGCGCACCGGAAATTGCCGTATCGGTTGAATCCGCTTGGCGGGGTGTCACCGACCTGACTGTTGGTAACGTGGTCGGCAGCAATATTTTCAATGTGCTCGCCATACTTGGGCTGTCCGCACTATTCATCCCGCTGTCTGTGCATAGCCAGATCATCCGCCAAGAGATCCCTATTTTAATTACCTCTGCGGCATTCCTTCTCTTCTTTGGAATGGACGGACTCATAAGCTTCACCGAGGCACTGCTTCTCATGCTTGGACTGCTTGTCTACATCATCTTCCTTGTTCGTCAGGCACGGCAGGGCGTTAGTGAGCATGACCCTCTAACCCAAGGCAATACGCCCGAGGCCAAGGCTGGCCTTGCCACCGATGCGGCTCCCGCCCAAGGCACTGGTTTTTTTACAAGTCCGCTGGGCTCTGCAGCCCTTGTGGTGATTGGGCTGGTCTTCCTAGTCCTAGGCTCGCAGGCCCTCGTCACGGCAAGCGTTGCCTTTGCAAAGCTTCTGGGGGTAAGCGACCTAGTCATTGGCCTAACCATCGTTGCCGCAGGCACATCTTTGCCAGAGCTCGCGGCATCTGTGGCCGCTGCTATTAAGGGCGAGCGCGATATGGCAGTGGGTAATGTTGTTGGCAGCAGTATCTTCAATATCCTCGGCTGCCTCGGAATCTCGGGGCTCGTTGCCTCTGGTGGTCTTGTCATACCCAATTCGGTCTTGGTCTTTGATCAGTGGGTGATGCTCGCAGCTTTTCTTGCGTGTATTCCAGCTTTCATTACCGGCCGCGAGATTGCAAGATGGGAAGGTGGCGTCTTTCTGTTTTACTACTTTGCCTACACCGGTTATCTCATTCTGGCCTCCCAGAGTCACCAGGCCCTTGAGCCCTACAGCCAGATCCTTCTCTACGGCGTCATACCCCTTACCGTCGTTAGCCTGATGTTTTCACTCTGGAGACACAAACAGAGAGCAATGTCCGCGCACTAAGCTGGACAAAGAAGGTTTCTCGCAATCTCCATAGGGTCCTCCTTGCCACGAATCGGTCGCCAATTTGTGGGCTCATCGGTGTTCAGGGTTGCCTTGCCAGTCCCACGCTTTCCTGTAAATCGTGCATGCGCTCGGGTGCGAGTTCGCTTGCCTTTGCAGTCAATTTCTTCAACATGGCGACGCGATAAATGCCCAAGCAGGTCGGGATTGAAGAAATCGTGAATGACAGTAAAGTACCGATTGCCCTCGGGTGTCCAGGCAACGGCAACTAAGGGGATATAGACGACCTTACCGTTACTGCGTTCAAGAATAAGATACTTTGCATGAGCATCGTGAGGCAAAAAGCCAGCAAACACGAGCCCGAGAGTAAACAACGCCCAAACGACGGCCATTCGTAAGCTGCAAAAAGAAATCGCGCGGGTCTTCATGGTCGTTGAATCGACCTAAACCCAAGAAACTTGACGCCCGCAACGGGCCTACCCTAGGGAGCCTTAAAGAGCTAAGCCTTCGCAATACGGTCAAGAATGTGATGCGCGGTTAGTTCCTCTACGGTGACCCACTTGGCATCTGGAACCTGCTTCTGAATGGTCTGACCGATTGCGGAAACCGAGCCAATCCAGGTAACGTCTTTTAAGTCCACCTTCTGCCGATTCAGCTCAAGCAGCGTACCTTTAGCGGCAAGAGAAGATGTCACCAGCACCCACCAGGGTGTTCCGTCAATCGGCAGGTCGATAAGCTCGCGAACCGAACGAGAATAAACCGGCATACGCACAACACGAACACCGCCTGAGATAAGGCGTTGTGCAAGGGTGTTGGTGTCTTCCGAAGATTCTAAAAGGCCAACCATTGTGCCGGGCTTCGCACGAACAAGAATGGAGTCGGCAAGCTTGTCAAAATGGCCCGAGACCGTAGGAACAAGTATTTGTCGATAGCGCTCTGGTCCAAGGCCATTCGGCTTTAGGGCCTCCCAGAAATGAAAGGCTGTGTCGTCCCCAATCGCTGCATACTTGAGGCGGGCCTGCCGGGCCTTCATGGCGGCCAGCAGATGAGGCAACTTGGCCAGAGCCTCCGCGGCGGCAGGGCTCGTTGCAACAAGGTAAAAGGGTCTGTGATCGCCTGGTTCATCCCAATCACTCAGCTCTCTCAACGCGGCCCTTTGCAGGGTTTCGTCCGTTAATCGAAACTCCTCGGCAGGCGAATGAAAAACTTTGATCCAGTAGCGCTCTCCCTCTTTCTTGAGCTCTTCGGATAAGGGGTCCGTTCCACCGCGCCAGATCGCACGCGTGACTAGCAAATTGGCAAGTATGACCATGGCTAACAAAACTCACTTTTTGAAATTGTCTCAAGAATATTCACAGGCAGAAGATCGGGGAGTTCCACCCAATGCGCATTGGGAATTAGTCTTCGAAGTGCCACCTCGGTTGAACGGAAATGACCCATCCACAGTAAGTTCTCAGGCCGCTTTTTTTGTAAGCGAAGATCTTGCACAAGGGTCTTGAGTACCGAGGAATTGGTAATGAGGAACCACCAAGGCAAATCACTTTTAGGCAAGTCGATAAGGTTCTGAAGAGATAAAGAAAAAACGGGTAAGCGCACCACCCGGAGTCCCCCTGACACCAGACCCCTTGCAATGTCGCCGCTGTCACTGGCCGATTCAAGGGTTAGAACAATCGACCCAGCCGGCGCTGTCTCAATGAGCTTTTGAACAAGCTTATCGGAATGGCCCGAGACCGATGGCGTAATGACCTCGTCACGACGCACCCTTGCAATACCCTCAAGCTTCACAGTTGCTGCAAACTCCGCGGCTGTCTCATCGCCAATGGCTGCAAAGCGCAGACGCGCCTCACGCACCGCCAGGCTCTGCTTAAGATGGCTAAGGCCAGCCAGCGCCTCGGCCGCTGCCGGACTGGTGCAAAGCAAGTAACACGGACGAGGGTCATTAACCTTATCCCAATCGTCCATCTCCCGGACCATCGCCCTTTGTTGTGTCTCTGTTGCAAAGCGCATGATCTGCATAGGTGAGTTAAAGACGTTGACCCAATAACGACGGGCCTGAGACTCGAGGGCCTCGGCTAGGGGGTCTGTCTTTTTCTCCCAGGTACTCCCAGTTACAACAAGGTTTGCCACCGTTACCATCACAATTCTCCCCAGAGAGTGGGCCGGAAAAAGCACCCTTGGAACAGCCATGCTTGGGATACACTGAAATTTATGGTTATTAAGCCTCGTTCCCTTGAAGAAATTGCGGCAGAGCGCGCCAAAAGTCAAATCGACCCCAGTTCAAACCGCGCCGCCCC
>JAURCW010000079.1 GCA_030828265.1 Burkholderiales bacterium
CATTGCCAGCTGAAAAAGCCAAGCCCCTTCTGCGTGCCATTAATGGTGGAGCGGCTGCGCGAGCAGCTTTCGTCGGAGCGGCTCTCCGACCGTCTCGCCCGACTGGCCGAGGAGTTTGAGGATGCCTAATGGCCTAAGACGACGATGACCACTCGCACAAACCGACTTCGACCTTTGGGCCCTGCCACTGCAACCTGGTCGTGCCAAGGGCTGGATGAGGCGATTGCCCTTACCGCACAGGGCGCCATTGTCTTTCTCCAGCGCGGCCTTGCCATGGTGGCTGACCTTCATCTCGGAAAGACACAGACCTTGCGGCAGCATGGGCTTGCCGTTCCCGAGGGCAGCGATGAGGAGACCCTTGAAAAACTTGAGGCCTTGCTTTCGTCCTGGCCACTTAAGAAGCTGGTGATTCTGGGTGATCTTGTTCATCACCAGACGGCTCTTGATGGCCATGGTCGTCTGCTTGAAAAGCTCATTGGCCTTCGCAGACGTTGGCCTGGGCCTGCCTTTCATCTTGTTCTTGGTAATCACGATCGTATGCTTAAGCCAGGTTGTGAAACGCCTTTGGCACGAGACCTTGTTGCCGCCCTTGATCTGCAACGTCATTCGCAGCTCTTCGTTCAGGAAGGGCTTAGGGGCTACCACGACATCGCTGATGCTTATGAGCGAGAAGGGGTTCAAGAAGGGGCTGATGAGCAGCCTGAGCCTTGGCAGGTGTCGGGCCATCTGCATCCGGCGGTTCGTCTGCGTCTCGGTCCTGGGCAGTGGCAACGACTTGCCTGTTTCACACGGTCGGGAAGGCGTTGGATGTTACCGGCCTTTGGCGCTTTTACCGGCGGCTTTGATATTCAGCCGGCGGACTACGATGAGATTGTGGGTCTTTTAGATGGCCAGCTGCTTGGCCTTGGCTAATGGCTAAGAATCTTGCTTAAGAAGTCGATGGCCCGCGGGTGTTTGGGCGCCCCAAAGAACTCTTCGGGCGGCGCCTGCTCAACAATTTTTCCAGCATCCATAAAAATAACGCGGTCGGCCACCTCGCGTGCAAAGCCCATCTCGTGGGTGACGCAGATCATGGTTGTTCCTTGTTCGGCAAGGGCCACCATGACATCAAGAACCTCTTTCACCATTTCCGGGTCGAGCGCACTTGTGGGCTCGTCGAACAAGAGTACTTCGGGCTTCATGCACAAGGCTCGTGCAATGGCTACTCGTTGCTGCTGCCCTCCCGAAAGCTGGCCGGGGTACTTCTCGGCCTGCTCGGCAATCTTCACCCGTTCAAGCTGAACCATGGCCTCACGCCGGGCCTCGTCTTCGGCCACGCCTCTGACCCGAATAGGCGCGAGGGTAAGGTTCTCAAGTACTGAAATATGCGGGAACAAGTTAAAGCTCTGAAACACCATGCCCACGCGAGTCCGCACCTGATGAATGGATTTCAGATCGGTGGTGAGTTCGGTTCCAGCGACCGTGATTCGCCCTTTTTGATAAGGCTCAAGGGCATTGACACAACGAATTAGGGTTGACTTTCCACTTCCAGAGGGACCGCAGACCACAATTTTTTCGCCGTTGCTGACTTCGAGGTCGATGTCGCTTAAGACCTGGAAGCTGCCGAACCACTTCGAGACATTTTCAAACTGAATCATGGCCATTATGTATGGACTCCTGTTAACGTCGGGCGGCGGCGAAGTCTCGTTCGAGCCCACGGGCATAGCGACTCATGGCGCTGCAAAAGACCCAATAGATAAGCGCAACAAAAATAAACCCCTCGATGTAAAAAGCGCGCCATTCGGGGTCGCCAAGCGCAAGCCGTAGACTTCCAAACAGCTCGTACATGCTTACGATCGTAACCAGCGAGGTGTCTTTAAAAATGGCGATGAAGCTGTTCACAAGGGGCGGCACGACCACCCGAAAGGCCTGCGGCAAAACGATTCGTGTCTGAATAAGCCAATAGCCCATACCAAGCGCCTGGGCCGCTTCGATCTGCCCCTTAGGCACGCTGTTAATGCCGCCACGAATGACCTCCGCCTGATAGGCCGCACTAAAAATAATGATGCCTGCTGCAACCCGAAGCAGAACGTCGGGGTTGGTGCCGCTTGGCATGAACAAGGGAAACATAAAACTTGCCATGAAGAGCACGGTAATGAGTGGAACACCGCGAATGATCTCGATGAAGCTTGTGCAGACTGTGCGAATGAAGGGCAGGTCGGAAGTCCTTCCTAACGCAAGCAGCACGGCAAGCGGAAGCGAGAGAATGTTGCCGAGGATGGCGAGCAAGAGAGTGAGCGCAAGACCACCAAGCCGTTCGGTAGGCACGTAGCTTAAGCCCGCAAAGCCTCCCACCATAAGAGCCACAGACCCCGTAAGCACCAGGCCCGCAATCATGAAGGTTGATGGCCTCCAGAGCTGGCGCTGGCTAATGGCAATGCAGGCCCCTACCATCAAAATGCTTGCAACCACTGGCCGCCAGGCCTCCTCAAATGGGTAGCGACCAAAAATAATAAGCTTCCATTTCTCGCCCACCACGCCCCAGCAGGCCCCTTCGCCACGGGCCTCTCGGCAGGCATTCAGGTCGACTGCAAAGACGGCGTTAAAAAGCCCCCAGGGCAAGAGCTCGTTGGCGAGCCATGCAAAGAAAATAAGAAGGCTAACCGTGATGGCGGTGTTGAGCCGACCTTTGAAAAGCGCCTTGAAGCTTTCGGACACTTCAGCGCTCCTTTAAGCGAGTGGCTTGCTCGAACCGATTCATCAGAAACGAGGTGAGCAAAGACAAGCTAAGGTAGACAGCCATGATGATGGAGATGGCCTCCACCGCGCGGCCCGACTGATTCAGGGTTGTGGTGGCGATGCTTACAAGGTCGGGATAGCCAATGGCAATAGCCAGGCTGCTGTTTTTTGTAAGGTTGAGGTACTGGTTGGTGGTGGGGGGAATAATGACCCGAAAGGCCTGCGGTAGCACAACCAGTTTAAGCTGTTGCCAGCGGGTTAAGCCCAAGGCCGAAGCCGCCTCCGTCTGCCCCTTCGGAACCGCAAGAATGCCCGCTCGAATAATTTCTGCAATAAAGGCGCTGGTGTAGATGGAGAGCCCAAGCAAAAGGGCGATGAACTCGGGCGAAAGCGCTGCTCCGCCCACAAGCCCAAAGGTTCCCATTACGGGGTACTCCAGGGACGGGAACTCGCCAGCCAGGAACCACGGAAACTGCAGCCCGTTTTTACTTAAAAAAACATGGGGTAGAAGCTCGGCGGGGGTCTCGGTGTCGGGAAGAATGACCGCCAGGGTGAGATACCAGAAAATTAGCTGAAGCAGCAGGGGTACATTACGAATGAACTCAACAAACTGCCTGCAAAGCCAAACCAAAAGGGGGTTGGGTGAAAGGCTGCCCACAGCAACCATTAGGCCCAGTAGGCTGGCAACAACAATTCCAATAACAGCAACGCGAAGCGTGTTTAGGAACCCAACAACAAAAGCCCTTAGATAGCTGCTGTCGGACTCGTAAGCGATGGCGCGCTCCGCAATATCAAAGCCCGCGGGGCCAAGCAAAAAGTCGTAACCAAAATCAATGCCACGTTGGGCAAGGTTGGCATTTAAGTTTCCAACAAGAATCCAAAGCCCCACTGCAAGCACAGCAAAAAGCAAGGCCTGCCAGACCATGGCCCGAAATTTCGGCTGGTTTAGCACGGGCGACTCGATGGACTAGGAGAGGTCATGAACGGTCGTCTTATGGGAATTACGATGGTGAGCAAAAAAGATGGGGGCCCTTGCCCGCGCATCGACTGGCCGGACAAGGGAGCCTGGGGGCAAATAGCTTGCCCCCAGGCCACTAAGCGCAAAAGGACTAGCGAATGGGCGGTGCGTACTGAAGGCCGCCGTTGGTCCAGAGTGCGTTTTGGCCGCGGTCAAGTTTGAGGGGTGTATTTTTACCAAGGTGGCGCTCAAAGACCTCGCCATAGTTGCCGACCTGTTTAATGACACGATAGGCCCACTGCGAATCGGTTCCTATAGCTTTACCGAAGTCGTTATTGCCCTGGCCAAGCAGACGCTGAACTTCCGGGGTTGTGTCCGACTTCTTCTGGTCCACATTGGCCGAGTTAATGCCGAGCTCTTCGGCTGTGATCATGGCGAAGTGCACCCAGGTGACCAGCTTAGACCACGACTCATCGCCCTGACGGGTCACGGGGCCCAGGGGCTCCTTGCTGATGATCTCGGGAAGGATGATGTGATCGTCAGGCTTTTTGGTGTCGTTGGCGCGAATGGCGGCAAGCTGAGAGGCATCGGAGGTCAACACTTTGCAACGTCCCTCGTTATAGGCTGCAACCACGACTTTGTTGTCTTCTGAGACAACGGGTTTATAAGTCATTTTGTTGGCTTTGAAGTAGTCGGCTAAGTTCTTCTCTGTAGTGGTGCCGCTTTGAACGCAGATGGTTGCGCCCTTCAGTTGCTTGGCAGATTTCACCTTCAAGCTTTTGGGAACTAAGAAGCCCTGCCCGTCATAGAAGTTGGTGGCCCCAAAGGTTGTTCCAAGCTGGGTGTCGCGGCTCATGGTCCATGTTGTATTCCGCGCCAGCATATCAATCTCGCCGGACTGCAGGGCGGTGAATCGTTGCGCGGCGTTCAGGGGCACGTAGCGTACTTTGTTGGCATCGCCTAGCGCAGCGGCAGCTACAGCCCGGCAATAATCGACATCAAAGCCTGTCCATTTTCCATCGCTGCCGGCAATTCCGAAGCCGCCGAGCCCGGCGTTGACGCCACAAGAAAGCTCCCCTTTGGCCTTAATGGCTTCGAGGGTTTTACTGGCAAAGGCGGGCGAGGCTGCAACGGCAAGCCCCATGCAAAGGCTAAGCCCAAGTAGGCGACGTTTAACCATGGTGTTGAACTCCTAAGAAAGTTAATGCACAGTAGATTGAATCCACCGCTGTAGTGTGCCTGAGCAAAGGCCGCCCGGACCTCAAACCCGGGAAAACCCAGGGTAACTCCTAGTCCGACTGTCCAGTAGCGCCTGAACTTGGTGCAGTCGGTGGCTCAAGAGGTTTATTGGCCTCACGGGCCTGCAATTCCCAGAGCTGGAAGTAGCGCCCCCGAAGGCCGAGTAGCTGGGCATGGCTGCCTTTTTCAACAAGTCGGCCGTCTTCAAGCACCATGATGGTGCTTGCATGGCGAATGGTGGAGAGCCGATGGGCAATGATGATGCTTGTTCGGCCTTTCGAGACTTCTTCGATTTCTTTCTGAATGGCCCGCTCGGACTCGGAGTCAAGTGCCGAGGTGGCCTCGTCAAAAATAAGAATGGCGGGTTTTTTGAGCATGGCACGCGCAATGGCAACCCTTTGCTTTTCGCCGCCAGAGAGCTTTAGGCCGCGCTCCCCGACTAGGGTGTTTAGGCCATCGGGGAGCCGATGCACCAAGGATTCCAGCCGTGAGGCGGCAATGGCCTGCCAGAGCTCATCATCGCCTGCATCGGGTTTGCCGTAACGAATGTTGTAGGCGAGGCTATCGTTAAAAAGGACCGTGTCTTGGGGAACAATACCAATGACTCTACGTAATGAGTCTTGTTGCACGAGACGAATGTCCTGATCATCAATGCAGATTCGGCCCGACTGTGTGTCATAGAACCTGTATAAAAGCCGAGCCAAGGTACTCTTGCCCGCCCCCGAGGAACCCACCACGGCCACGGTCTGTCCGGGCTCAATCTCCAGGTCAAGGTCCTGCAGAATGGGACGTCGCGGGTCGTAGGCAAAGCCCACTTTTTCAAAGCGAATGCCTCCTTTTATCACCGCAAGCGACGGCGCCCCCGGGGGGTCGGCCACCTCTTGGTTCTGGGCCATAAGCCCAAAAAGTCTCTCCATGTCGGCAACGCTTTGCTTAATCTCTCG
>JAURCW010000164.1 GCA_030828265.1 Burkholderiales bacterium
CAGCCCAACAAGCTTAATTCGGTAGCCAAGCTGCTCGGCATAGGCAATGTCCTGCAAGCCGAGCTTAGAGATGCCCTCCACGTGAGCCGCCTGAAAATTGACCGGCATACCGAACGCCAGTGAGGCAATAAGAGTGATCTTGTGAGCGGCGTCGATGCCTTCAATATCAAAGGTGGGGTCTGCCTCGGCATAGCCAAGGGCCTGCGCTTGAGCAAGGGCATCCTCAAAGGAAAGCGCCTTGTCTCTCATCTCGGAGAGGATAAAGTTGGTGGTTCCATTAATAATGCCGGCCACCCATTCAATCTGATTGGCCGTCAAGCCCTCGCGTAGCGCCTTGATAATGGGAATACCACCTGCAACGGCTGCCTCAAAGCCTATAGTGACGCCGGCCCTCTGCGCGCGATCAAAAAGTTCGCGTCCGTGAACCGCGAGCAAGGCTTTGTTCGCCGTAACGACCGAGCAGCCTTGGTCGATGGCCGCCAGAACCAATTCGCGCGCAAAGCCGTAGCCCCCAATGAGCTCAACCACAACATCGGGCTTCAACTCACGCAGCATCACCATGGCATCGGAAAAAACAGGGCATTGCCCCTGACTGAGGGCCCTGGCCTTTTCGAGATCAAGGTCCGCAAGGCCTACGAGCTCAACGCAACGACCTGAGCGTTGCTGAATGATCTCGGCATTTCTAGTTAAGACCGTGTAAACGCCGGTGCCAACGGTACCGAGGCCAGCCAGGGCCACTCGTAAGGACTGCGCCATTTATGTGCCCTCCTCTTCTGCGGTGTCTTTCGGAATCTCCAGAAGACCATCCTTTCGAAACATCTCTTTTATGCCGCGAACGGCCTGACGAATACGATGCTCATTTTCAATCAGTGCAAAACGTACATGGGTGTCCCCATAGTCACCGAAACCAATGCCAGGCGAGACCGCCACCTTTGCCTCGATTAGTAGCTTCTTGGCAAACTCCAGTGAGCCCATGGCCTGGTAGTCAGCGGGAATACGCGCCCAGATGTACATCGAGGCCTTTGGGATGTCGATTGGCCAGCCTGCCTCAATAAGACCCTTGGCCAGCACATCGCGCCGGCGCTGATACTTCAATCGAACCTCTTCAACACAATCTTGGGGCCCCTCGAGGGCGATCACCGAGGCCACCTGAATAGGCGTGAAGGTTCCATAGTCGTGGTAGCTCTTAATTCGGGCAAGCGCATTGACGAGCTCTGAATTGCCCACCATGAAGCCAATACGCCAGCCAGCCATGTTGTAAGACTTACTTAGCGTGAAGAACTCCACTGCCACATCGCGCGCACCAGGCACCTGCATGATGGAAGGAGCCTTGTAGCCGTCAAATCCAATGTCCGCATAAGCAAGGTCGTGAACAACAAGAATGTCATGCTCTTTCGCAAGGGCAACCACCCGCTCAAAAAAATGAAGGTCGACACATTGCGCCGTGGGATTACTTGGAAAGCCAAGAATCATCATTTTGGGCCTAGGCAGCGACTCACGAATGGCGCGCTCAAGCTCTTCAAAAAAATCAACCTCACCGGTCATTCGAACCGAGCGAATATCGGCCCCGGCGATGATCGCCCCATAAATATGAATGGGGTAGGAGGGGTTAGGCACAAGAACGGTATCACCGCGGTCGAGCGTGGCGAGCATAAGGTGAGCGAGGCCCTCTTTAGACCCGATGGTGACAATGGCCTCTTTGTCGGGGTCAAGATCAACTCCATAACGGTTCTTGTACCAGCCCGTTATGGCCTTTCGAAGCCTAGGTATGCCCTTAGACACCGAATACCCATGGGTATGGTCTTTGCGAGCGACTTCAACAAGCTTTTCAACGATATGACCAGGGGTGGGCCCATCGGGGTTGCCCATACTCATGTCAATGATGTCCTCGCCTCGTCGACGGGCCGCCATTTTGAGCTCGCCCGTAATGTTGAAAACATAGGGTGGCAGGCGCTGAATACGAGAAAAGGTCTTCATGAAGGTCTTTGTTTTATTAAGGAATTAGGGAAAACAGTAACTTTAGCCTAGTCTGGGCCTGCTCAAAAATTCACAAAAACCTGCTAGATTCGAAACTCATGGGCGCAAAACTTCAGCCTGACGTATTGAATGCACGGTACCAAATCACCGGCCTTGAGAGCGGCTATATCGCTGTCAACGGTCAGCAGTGGTTCGAACCCATTGTTCTTAGCAGCTCTCTGGCACCCCAACCGTGGGTGCTGCCTGCCCAACAGGGCCTGCAGGCTGTTCACTTCCAAGAACTTGTTGGCAAAGAACCCGACATTTTGTTGATCGGTACCGGAGCTCAGCAGGTCTTTATTCATCCAAGCATCTGGTCTGAGGTCTGCCGTCAGGCCTCGGTGGGTATTGAATTCATGACAAGTGCGGCTGCTTGCCGCACCTTTAACCTACTGGCATCTGAAAACCGTCGCGTGGTTCTGGCCACGCTACTCCCCGGGGCGCAAGCCCAGTATTGGCAACCAGGCAATCTCGTCAAGGAGTCATCAAGCCATGCCTAACGAAAACTTTCCCGATATTGGCGACCTCGTGCCCGACCTACCCATTGAGACCAATCTTGGGGTGGCTCGGCTTTCGCATTATCTCGGGCATCAGCTTGTTATCTATTTTTACCCCAAGGACGACACGCCCGGCTGCACCGTCGAAGGGCTCGACTTCAGCCGCTTTCACGAGGACTTTTTAAAAGCAGATACCCAGGTACTAGGGGTCTCTCGTGACAGCATCAAAAGCCACGAACGCTTCATTGCCAAGCACAGCCTAAGCTTTGCCCTGGCCTCGGACCCCAGTGAACAACTCTGCCTCGCCTTTCATGTCATGAAAGAAAAGTCGATGTACGGTAAGACCGTTCGCGGTATCGAGCGCAGTACATTTTTAGTTGATAGCCAAGGGGTCGTTCGCTCGGTATGGCGCGGGGTCAAAGTACCGGGTCACGCCGAAATTGTTCTTGAAGCCGCCCGCAAGCTTGCCCGATAACACAGCACAGACCTTCTCCCTCCGAATAAAGCCTTTCACCATGCCCCTACCCAAAGCCCCAACCAAACCTGCCAGCCTGCTTGAAGCCGATGACACCCTGCTTGCGAAAGCCCCACTGCGCGGGCCCCTCAAACCCAAACTGCTGTCCGCTGAAGCCTTAACACCCAGCCATACCCCCCCTGC
>JAURCW010000181.1 GCA_030828265.1 Burkholderiales bacterium
CGAATGGCTGGGGGATCAGGGTCTTACAAGAACAGTTAAGCGGGCTTTGACGATTTCACAGCCTTAAGGTCTCTAGCTCTTTTAGCCAGCGCAGTCAGCCTTGCTCGCCGATTCTCTCCAGTAAGGATCTGGGATGCAATAGCCTTGGCCTGAAACTTGGCCTCAGAAGAAGCGCTTGATTGTCTGGGCTTACGCAATAGCCACCGAACGGTCCAAGGCATAGAAAAATCTTCAGTAACGTCAACCGCCTTTCCTTCGCCCGGTAGGTTGGAAAGATCCCCGCTCTCAACGGCCTTTTGAATGCGCATTTCTGCGATGAGGTCCCATGCATCCGCCATTTTTCAAGCAGCCAGTACTAAAGGTTTAAGTAGGCTTGTGATGTGAGAGGAAACACTGCGCCCAAGGGCGTCAAGACAATAGCCACCTTCAAGGCTACTGACAATTCGCCCCGGGCAGAAGGTATCCGTCACCTGGACAAGCGCATCAGTAATCTGTTCGTAGTCGTCTTCCGTCCAGGCAAGGCCAGCCAATGGATCTTCTCGGTGCGCGTCAAACCCTGCAGAGATCAATAAGAGCTGCGGCTCAAAAGCTTCAAGTTGAGGTATCCAATGATTTTTTAGCATTGAGCCAATTGCGGCCGAATCTGCGCCTGCCTGTAGCGGAATATTTACCATATTGGTGCCCCTGGGCCGCGTGCCAGAGCCTGGGTAGATACCTTGTTGAAAGGACGAGACCATCAACACGCCTTCCTCGTTTGCAAGAATATCTTCAGTACCGTTCCCGTGATGCACATCGAAGTCGATGACGGCAACGCGTGTAAGTTTGTGTTTCTCTCGGGCATACAAGGCGGCGAGTGCAATGTGGTTAACAAAACAAAAGCCCATGGAGGAGCTGCGCTCTGCATGGTGACCAGGAGGGCGAACTGCGCAAAAGGCATGACGTGTCTCGCCCGCTAAAACAGCATCGACAGCCTGAAGGACAGCTCCGCTGGCCAATAGCATGGCCTCGTAGGTGTGAGCATTCATGCAGGTATCGGGATCTATGAATTCGTAGCTGCCCTGTGCGACAGGCAGAGTAAGACGCTGCAAAAGGTCTTTGGCGTGTGCCAGTTCAAGCAAGCCTATGTCAACAGACTTGGCAACTTGATGGTCAAGTTGAGGCCAGAGGGCTCTCGCCTTAAGTGTCTCTTCGATTGCCACAAGCCGCTCGGGGCACTCGGGGTGACCTGAGCCCATGGAGTGGTCTTGAAAGCGGGGGTGGGAGTAAAAGTGCATGACTCTCGAAGGATACAATGATGAGGTTAAAACATAGGAGACCTTGGTTGTGGATATGAAAGCAAACCCCTTAAGTCTTTTAAAAGACCCAAGTCTGCTGAAGTCTCAAGCCTTTATCAATGGTGAGTGGGCAGACAGTCATCAACAATTTAGTGTTATCGATCCTGCCACCGGCATGGAGCTTGGTAAGGTTGCTAATTGCACCGCACAGCAGGCCGAGCAGGCCATTCAAATAGCGAGTGCTGCCTGGCCCTCCTGGCGTGAAACCCAGGCCAAGGCACGAGCTAATTTGCTGCGCAAATGGTATGAGCTGCTCATGGCCAACATCGACGATCTTGCTCGCCTCATGACGGCCGAGAATGGAAAGCCGCTGGCAGAATCGCGTGGCGAGGTGGCTTATGGTGCAAGCTTTGTTGAGTGGTTTGCAGAGGAGGCAAAGCGTATTAATGGAGAAACGCTTCCCACCTTTGATAACAACCGGCGACTGCTTGTTCTTCGCCAAGCCATTGGCGTTTGCGCCGCCATTACGCCATGGAATTTCCCCTTGGCCATGATCACGCGCAAGGTGGCGCCTGCCCTGGCAGCAGGCTGCCCCGTTGTGATTAAGCCTGCTGAGCAAACGCCTCTTTCGGCTTTGGCCGTTGCCGAGCTGGCACAGCGCGCCGGTATTCCTGCTGGTGTGCTGCAAGTTATAACGGCTGACGCCGAGAACAGTATTGCCATTGGTAAGGTCTTCTGTGGCTCTGAGGCTGTTCGCCATTTAAGCTTCACAGGCTCGACCGAGGTTGGTCGTATTCTCATGGCTCAATCTGCCCCCACAATTAAGAAGCTTTCGCTCGAGCTCGGTGGAAATGCGCCCTTTATTGTTTTTGACGATGCCGATATTGACAGCGCAGTGGAAGGGGCCTGGGCAAGTAAGTATCGCAATGCGGGTCAGACCTGCGTTTGCGCCAATCGCTTCTACGTGCAGGAAGGTGTTTACGATGCCTTCGTTGAGAAATTCGCAGCCAAGGTTGCGACCGCTAAGGTGGGTAATGGCTTTGAAGAGGGCGTTAGCCAGGGGCCATTAATTGAAGATGCTGCCGTAGATAAAGTGATGCGACACCTCGACGATGCACAAAAGAAGGGTGGGCGCGTTGTAACGGGTGGTGCTCGCTTATCGGGCCGATTCTTTCAGCCCACCGTGCTTGCGAATGCAACCCCTAATATGCTGTGTGCCACAGAAGAGACTTTCGGTCCCTTTGCGCCTATCTTCAAGTTCAAAACCGAGCAAGAGGTGGTGGAGCTTGCAAATGCCACCATTTATGGCCTTGCCAGTTATTTTTATGCCCGTGATGTTGGCCGTATTTTTCGTGTCAGCGAAGCCCTTGAATACGGCATGGTGGGCGTGAATGTCGGCATTCTTGCAACTGAGCACGTTCCCTTTGGAGGAGTTAAGCAAAGCGGACTGGGCCGAGAGGGTTCAAGTCACGGCATCGATGACTACCTTGAAATGAAGTTTGTTGCTATTGGCGACGTTCGTCACTAAGTCATGATGCGTCAGGTTGCAATAACTCGCCCGGGGGGTCCTGATGTTTTGGTTTTAGAGCAGGCCGA
>JAURCW010000131.1 GCA_030828265.1 Burkholderiales bacterium
AGCGTTGAGCCTCAAATGCCTCGTTGTTGAAATACTTCACTGTCTCGTAGTTAAGCAAGGAGTCAATGGCTCGGGCGTTGGCCCGTGAGTCCAGTTCGTTCATCTCACGACGAAAGTGGGTGCGCCATTCGGTCACTAAAAAAGTAAAAGCCACGTAGGCCACCAGCGCGCCCAGCGTAATGAGGGCGAAGGCGGGCGGGTAAAACCAGGCAAGCCAGGCGGTCACAAGCAAGACCTCGACCGCCGTCGGCACGATGCTGTAGAGAGTGAAGTTCACAAGCGTGCCAACGCCGCGGGTGCCCCGTTCGATATCCCGGGTGAGACCTCCGGTCTGACGCTCAAGGTGAAACCGAAGTGAAAGCCGGTGCAGGTGCTCAAAGACCTGTCGGCTGATGTCACGTACTGCGCCCTGGGTCACCCTTGCAAAAATAAGTTCACGCAGTTCGGTAAGGCCTGTAGAGGCCAAACGTATAAGGCCGTAGCCGGCAATTAGCCCAACGGACACGCCAACCATCGCAGAGCTCGGGGTAAGACCATCCACAATTTCTTTGAGTAGGACCGGAATACCAATGTTGGCGACCTTGGCGCTCACAAGGGCTGCCAGGGCAAGGCCCATTCGCAGCTTGTACTTGAGTAAGTAAGGAAGGAGCTTGCGAATGACCGGCCAGCTTCCCTGCGGGCCTGTGGCTGTTTGGCTTGCAGGCTTGCTAATGGGGTCTGGGCTGGGCAGTGGAGCGGCTGAGGCGTGATGGCGCACGAGAACTGGTTATCCTTGGGTTCTAACAAAGGGTGGGTTGCAACATACGACGTCAGGCAAAGCCCTTCATTATGGTGGTTTCAATCGATTTCAAGAAAGGCGGCTTGTCATGAGTAAACATCGAATCGCGGTTCTACCGGGCGATGGCATTGGGAAAGAGGTTGTGCCTGAGGGACTTCGGGTTCTTGAGACAGCAGCCCGTCGATTTGATATTGGACTTGATTTTGTAAGTTTCGATTTTGCAAGCTGTGACTACTATGCTGCCCACGGGGCCATGATGCCCAACGATTGGAAGGCCCAGCTTTTAGGTTTCGAGGCCATTTTTTATGGCGCAGTGGGCTGGCCAGCCACCGTGCCCGACCATATTTCGCTCTGGGGTTCCTTGCTTAAGTTTCGGCGTGAGTTCGACCAGTATGTGAATTTACGGCCCGTTCGGCTGATGCCCGGTGTCCGTTCACCCTTGGCGGACCGGGCGCCCGGAGAAATTGATTTTTATGTGGTGCGAGAGAACACCGAAGGTGAGTACTCAGCCATTGGTGGCCTTATGTTTGAAGGGACCGATCGTGAGGTGGTGGTGCAGGAGACGGTGATGAGCCGCATTGGCACAGATCGCGTCTTGAGGTTTGCCTTTGAACTGGCTCAGAAGCGGCCCAAGAAGCACCTGACCTCGGCAACCAAGTCCAATGGCATCGCCATCACCATGCCTTGGTGGGATTCTCGGGTGGAGGCCATGGCGCCAAGTTTCCCCGAAGTAAGGGTCGACAAGTACCACATCGATATTCTTACCGCTCACTTTGTTCAGCATCCCGATTGGTTTGATGTTGTGGTGGCAAGCAACTTGTTTGGGGACATTCTTTCGGATCTTGGTCCCGCCTGCACGGGGACCATAGGCATTGCACCTTCTGCCAATTTAAATCCCGACCGTCGATTCCCATCCCTTTTTGAACCGGTTCATGGGTCGGCCCCCGATATCGCCGGCAAAGGCATTGCCAACCCCATTGGTCAGATCTGGTCGGCGGCCATGATGCTGGAGTTTCTTGGATACCCTCAGGCCCACGATGCCGTGCTTAAGGCCATTGAGCAGGTTCTGCGCGATGGACCTAAGACCCCAGACCTTGGCGGAAAGGCTAATACCGTGGAGGTTGGAAAGGCCATTGCAGAGGCCTTGGAGTCCGTCTAGGCGCCAAATATGTACGCGGGACTCCTTAACGAAGCGTATCAAGCAGCCATTGCAGCCGCAGACCCTCTGCGCTGCTTGGGACTGCAACACCTGCCACCAAAGCCCAAAGGCAGAACCTTGGTGGTGGGCGCGGGAAAGGCCGCAGCCAGTATGGCCAAGGCGGTCGAAATGCTCTGGCCCAAGGACGCACCGCTTGAGGGTCTGGTGATTACCCGCTATGCCCATGGTCTGCCCTTGGAGAGACTTCGGTGCATTGAGGCCGGCCACCCGGTGCC
Source organism: Burkholderiales bacterium (assembly GCA_030828265.1). Taxonomy (GTDB): domain Bacteria; phylum Pseudomonadota; class Gammaproteobacteria; order Burkholderiales; family Burkholderiaceae_A; genus Hahnella. Next base: position 2,213 of record JAURCW010000131.1, read on the forward strand.
CGATGAGGCAGGCCAAGAGGCAGCGCAGACCATTGCGCAAAAGGTGGGGCAGCTCACACCGGATGACCAGCTCCTTGTTCTTGTCTCGGGTGGTGGGTCCAGTCTGCTTGCTCTTCCTGCGCCTGGTCTCAGCATGGACGACCTTCGCGCGGTGACACAGCAACTGCTTCGAAGCGGCGCCCCCATTCAAGATATGAACGTTGTCCGCAAGCACTTGTCGCGACTGCAGGGTGGCCAGCTCGCTTTAATGTCGAAGGCGCCTGTCCGGACGCTTGTGATTTCGGATGTGGTGGGCGACCAGGCCACTGACATTGCCTCGGGCCCCTGCGACCCCGACCCCAGTTGCTTTGAGGACGCAAGGGCTGTGCTTGCACGCTGGGATGTTGATCCGCCGAAGGCTGTGGCCGAGCGACTTAAGGCGGGCTGCCTCGGCGCCGTTGCAGAGACGCCCAAGCCTGGAGACCCAAGGCTTTCTAATGCGACGACCCTCATGCTGGCCACCGCCAAGGCAAGCCTGGATGAGGCCTGCCGAGTCCTTGGCCAGAGGGGGTTTCAAACCCTCTGCCTTGGCGATGGCGTTACCGGGGAAGCACGCGATGTGGCAGGGGTGATGGCCTCGTTGGTTCGCGAGATTGCCAATAACCGAATTGCCGAGTTCAGGCGGCCGATGGCGATTGTCTCGGGCGGCGAGTGCACCGTGACGGTTCGTGGCTCGGGCCAGGGCGGGCGTTGCAGCGAATTTCTTCTTGCCCATGGGCTCGCCTTGGAAGCCTTGGGTGTAAGCCCTTGTGTCTGGGGGCTGGCCGCCGACAGTGACGGCATAGACGGCTCAAGCGATGCGGCCGGCGCCTATTTTGGTCCAGGCTTTTTAGAGCGTGCCCGTGCCCAGGGTCTTGACCCGAGACGATGCCTTGATAACAACGATGCCTTGAGCCTTTTTCGTGCGCTTGGGACCGACATTTGCACAGGCCCTACACGCACGAATGTCAATGACATTCGCCTTCTGCTGGTCGTGGCATAGTTCTCTTATGGCCTTACAGGAAGTAAAACTAAGTTCGGTATCCGCGGACTCCGCGTCGGCCGGCCAGGTACTTCGCATTCAAGAACCTGATGACTGGCACTTGCATCTGCGTGATGGTGCCATGTTGAAGGCCGTTGCACCCTACTCGGCAAGGCAGTTCAGGCGGGCCTTGGTCATGCCTAACCTTCAGCCGCCGGTCGTTACAGTGGCTATGGCCGAGGCTTATTGCCGACGTATCGCCGAGGCACTCACCGACGACGAGGCTCGCCGTTTCCAGCCGCTCATGACGCTCTACCTCACGGATAACACCTCGAGCGAAGAGGTGGACCGCGCGGCCCAAAGCCCGGATGTGCTTGCCTTTAAGCTTTATCCGGCCGGTGCAACCACCCATTCGGATGCCGGTGTGACCAAGCTTGAGACGCTTGATCCCGTTTTTGAGCGCATGTCGGAAAAAGGCGTGGTGCTGTGCATCCATGGGGAAGTGACGACCCCCGAGGTGGATGTCTTCGATCGCGAAGCCCGCTTTATTGAGGAACGACTCATTCCACTGCGTCATCGACACCCCGAGCTTCGCATTGTCTTTGAGCACGCCACCACCCGCGAGGCGGTGGACTACGTGCGCGAGGCCCGTGGCCCGATTGCCGCCACCATCACCCCTCAGCATCTGCTCTACAACCGCAACGCCCTTTTTCGATCGGGGCTTCGGCCGCACTATTACTGCCTGCCTGTCTTAAAGCGTGAGCCTCATCGCCAGGCACTGGTTGCGGCCGCCACCAGTGGCAGCCCACGGTTTTTTATGGGTACCGACTCCGCTCCGCACGACAGGTCATTAAAAGAGGCCGACTGCGGATGTGCAGGCTGTTTCTCCGCCGCTTTTGCACTGGAGTTTTATGCCGAGGTCTTTG
>JAURCW010000199.1 GCA_030828265.1 Burkholderiales bacterium
ATGGTCTCGGGCTGGATGCTTGTTCGGGGGCATCGACGACGGCATGCCGGGGTTCGTGGCTTTGTCATTTCTGACCATGCGGACTGGCCTGGACTTCTCTGGGCCATTGATCAGACCCAGGCCTCACGCCTTGTTCTTACTCATGGTCAGACCAGCAGCATGGCGCGTTACTTAAAAGATCAGGGTCACGATGTTGAGACCCTTGAGACCGAGTTTGATGCGCAGGCCGCCGATGTCTAGGCCGTGGCCGCCAGGCAGTCTTGCCGATTTTTCGGAACTGTTTCTCAAGCTTGATCAGTCTCAGGGTGTGCACGAGAAGCAGAAAACCCTGCTTGCGTTCTTAAAGCAAGACGGGCTTGCGAATAAGGACGCGGCATGGGCCTTGTGGCTTTTGGCAGGGGAGCGACTTAAGCGAACAGTGGCTCCAACGCTCTTTCGTAAGGCCATTGGTGAGGCTACTCATTTAGAGCCTTGGCTTGTCGAGGAGTGTTACCAGTCGGTGGGTGACCTTGCTGAAACCTCTGCCTTGCTTGTCACCTGCTCAGATACACGGCGCACGCCGTCGAACTATGCAGCCAAGGGCCTAGCCGACCTTATTGAAGAGGATTTACTTACTCTGCGAGGCCTTGAGCCCGACGAGGTTTGTCACTGGATGATGGCTGCCTGGAAGTGGCTCACCGCGCCACAGGTTTTCTGCTTAAACAAAATACTCACGGGAGGACTTCGGCTTGGACTCTCGCGACAGGGTCTCGTTCAGGCACTTGCCGACCGGCTCACGATTGCAAAGCCACTCCTTGCGCAGCGCATGCTCATTTTTTTATCGCAACAGCCCACTGCTGAGTCATATCGGGTACTTGTTTCCCAAGAGGAGCCCTCGGATTTTGAGGCCTACATGCCCGGGCCTGCGCCGTTCTTTTTGGCCCAGAGTCTTTCGATACTGGGTGACCCTCTTGAGCAGGCCGTGAAATGCGAGCAAAAGCTCGGGCCTTTTGCGAACTGGGCGGCCGAGTGGAAGTGGGATGGTATTCGGGCGCAACTGGTTGTCGATGCAGCCGGCCAGTTACAGGTCTGGTCGCGGGGTGAGGAGCTTGTCACGGAACAGTTCCCAGAGCTTGAGCAGCTCTTGTCTGGCCCTGCCTGGCCTCAGTCTCTTCCGCTTAAACTTGATGGTGAAATTCTTGCCTGGGATGGTCCCAACCAAAGGCCACGTCCCTTTTCCGACCTACAAAAACGACTGGGTCGTCGTCGGCCCTCAAAGGCCATGCAGAATTCCCACCCCGTGGTCTTTATGGCCTATGACCTTCTTGGACTGGCGGGCCGCGATTGGCGGGCCGAGCCCTTCTCAGCACGTCGGGCCGGCTTGGTGTCCGTTGTTACTTCATTGGCTTGCAGCGAGGCACAGCCTAATGCGGAGCGCTTTCCAAAGCCCATACGTCTGTCGCCCATCGTTGCTGCAGATAACTGGGCCGAGCTTGCCCAGTTGCAAGCCCGTGCCAGAGAGCAGCCCGCCGAAGGTCTGATGCTTAAGCGCTGGGATGCGGCCTACGGCCAAGGCCGAACCAAGGAAACGCCGCAGGGCGAGCTTTGGAAGTGGAAGCTTGCCCCCCTAACGGTGGATGCCGTTCTTGTTTACGCCCAGCGAGGCCATGGCCGCAGGGCTGGCCTGTACACGGATTATGGCTTTGCGGTCTGGGATGACCGTCAAGACCCAGCGGTCTTGGTACCCTTTGCAAAAGCCTACTCAGGCCTGACCGATGCCGAGATCAAGAAGGTGGACCAGGTGATACGCAAAACCATTGAAGACAAGTTTGGCCCGGTGCGGCAGGTATCTCCAAGTCTCGTGATGGAACTTGGCTTTGAGGCTATCATGGTGTCCAGTCGCCACAAAAGTGGTCTTGCCGTTCGCTTCCCGCGCATTCTCCGTCTGCGTCCTGACAAAACCATTGAACAGGCCGATCGTCTCTCGAGTCTTCGGGCCATGTTGTTATGAGTCTTGCGCATCGGTATCGAAGCTATCCAGAGGGATTGCGTGTCTATGGACTTGACTTCAGTTCAGCCCCCTCTTTGCGAAAGCCCATTACCTGTGCAGTGGGTCGTCTAGCACGCGAGCGTGGCTCGGGCACATCCACTGAGACCATTACCTTTTATCTGGAAGAGGTGACAGCCCTTACCAGCCTTTTGAGCTTTGAACAGTTTCTTCAGACGCCTGGGCCCTGGCTCGCGGGCTTTGACCTTCCCTTTGGCCAGCCCCGTGCTCTCATTGAGCAGGAGGGCTGGCCGAGTCACTGGCCCGACTTCGTGGACTTCTTTTGTGCCCAAGACCGTGAGGCCTTGCGGCTTCGTTTTAAGGCCTGGTGCGATGCACGCCCCGTTGGCAATAAATTTGCCTGGCGTAAGGCCGACAAGCCTGCAGGCTCGAGTCCCGCGATGCGCTGGACTAATCCCCCTGTGGCCTGGATGATGCATGCCGGCATGGCGCGTATGAAAGCGGCCAAGCTTGCCTTTCCCGCCCATCAGCTGAACCCTGCTCTTCAGGAACCCAAG
>JAURCW010000036.1 GCA_030828265.1 Burkholderiales bacterium
GAGACCTTTGCGATTGCCGACCGTGTTGCTGTCCTTGCCCCAGGTAAAGCCGGGGCTAGGCTTGTGGCGGTGGGTGAGCCCCATAGCCTTCGCAATTCGCAGGACCCCTACCTGCGTCAGTTTCTTAAGGGCGAGGAAGAGGGGCCTGTGGCGTTTCATTATCCCGCACCGGCTATTTCTGACGCCTTCTTTAAAAGCGGGTCACGGCCTTGAGCATGCACCCGCCTTCGGGCCTTCGGGCACGGCTTGAATCCCTTGGTGGGTCCTTCATTGCGGGGCTTGAGCAGGCTGGTGCCTTCTTACTTTTGTTCTTCGCCATTGTGCGTCGCCTGCCCATTCTCTTTTTGCGTCCCCGTTTGGTGGGAGCGCAGGTTCACTTTCTTGGCAACTATTCGCTGGCCATTATTCTTGTCTCGGGCTTGTTTGTGGGCCTTGTCCTGGGCCTTCAGGGCTATTACACCCTGCGCCGTTACGGCTCCGAAGAGGCGCTCGGTCTCCTGGTTGCCCTGTCGCTGGTTCGAGAGCTCGGACCCGTTGTAACCGCCCTGCTTTTTGCGGGTCGGGCAGGAACAGCCCTTACCGCTGAAATTGGACTGATGAAGGCCGGCGAACAACTCTCAGCGATGGAGGCCATGGCGGTCGATCCCGTGGCCAGGGTCTTGGCACCTCGACTTGCAGGGGGTCTTATCGCGGTCCCTGTGCTTGCGACCCTTTTCTCGGCCGTCGGCATTATGGGTGGCTGGCTTGTGGGCGTTGGGCTCATTGGCGTTGACCAGGGCGCCTTTTGGTCCCAAATGTCGGGCGGGGTGGCTTTTTATGACGATGTGGTCAATGGCCTGGTTAAGGCAATTGTCTTTGGGCTGGTCGTTACTCAGATCGCCCTTTACTTCGGTTACAGCGCTCGGCCAACGCCCGATGGGGTCTCGCGCGCCACCACGGCTACCGTCGTGGTTGGCTCTCTTGCGGTGCTGGGTCTTGACTTTATTTTGACCGCACTGATGTTTAGTGGTTTTTAGCAAACGGTCTGATACGCTAGGCCCTATGCAACGTACGATTAATTTAGCTGTTGGAGCTTTTCTAGTCCTCGGTCTGTTGGGCCTGCTTTTTCTTGCGCTTAAGGTCAGTAACCTTATGGGCTCATCGGTGCCCAAGGGCTATCAGGTCTATGCCCTTTTCGACGACATTGGTGGGCTGAAGCCGAGCTCTGCGGTGCGCAGCGCGGGTGTGCTCGTGGGCCGAGTGCAGTCCATCGATTTCGACGACCAGCGCTATCAGGCGCGGGTCACCCTTTTGCTTGACGGTAATGTACAGTTTCCTAAAGACAGTTCCGCCCAAATTCTTACCTCGGGGCTGCTAGGCGAGAAGTACATCGGGCTTCAACCTGGTGCCGACACCGAAATGCTCGCAAGCAATGATCGAATCGTGATGACCCAGTCCGCGGTCGTGCTTGAGAATCTTATTTCACAGTTTCTCTACAACCGACCGTCTTCCGAGCCCTCCGGTTCTGTACCCTCAGCCGGACAGCCCGACTCGCTATCCCTACCAGGGCTTAAGTAAGTTTATAAATGATTCGTCGCCTAGTTTTTATTGCCTTGCCTTTTGTACTTCTCACGGGCTGCGCCTCTCTGCCGCCCGGGCATGTCGTCGATGAGCGAGACCCATGGGAGCGCTACAACCGGGCGATGTTCAGCTTCAATGAGGGTGTGGATAAGGCCGTTCTTAAGCCTGTTGCTCAGACCTACAAGGCTGCCATTCCCGAAGTGATTCGCGACCGGGTTACCAACTTTTTTGCCAATTTATCCGACCTTGCCTCGGTTGTTCACCACAGCCTTCAGGCAGAACCGAAATCGGCGCTGGAATCCACCGGCCGCTTTGTCGTGAATTCCACGGTGGGTCTTTTGGGTCTGTTTGACCCCGCTTCAAGCCTTGGTCTGGCCCGTACTAACGAGGACGCGGGGCTAACCCTGGGTCGATGGGGGGTGGGCCATGGGCCTTACGTCATGCTTCCCCTGCTTGGACCAAGCAGCCTACGAGATGCGGTGGGCACAGGCGCTGATATGCGTATGGACTTAACCGGTGAACTGCTGAATCCCAATTCCACCGAGCGGGCTACGCTTACGGGAACCCGTGTGGTCGATCTTCGTACTCGCCTCTTGGAGCTTGAGAAGGGGGTAGACCTTATATCGTTTGATCGTTACGTATCCGTGCGTTCCGCTTATTTTGCTCGCCGTGAGCGACTCCTGGAGCAGGGGGAGATCGAGTGATTTTTCAACGCTTTGCCCCTCGCCTTGAAAAAGGTCTTATTCTGTTGCTTGGCTCTTTGTTTGCGGGCTTGGCCGCCGGTGTTCAGGCTGCTCCCTTGCTAATAGCATCGGCACCCTTGCAGCTCGCTCAGGCGCCCGCCGTAACTCACACAGCCTCGCCCGAAGACGTTGTCCGTGGTGTTACTCAAGATGTTATTAATATTTTTAAGTCCGACCGCAGCCTGACCCAGAGGCCGGATCCTGAGCGGGTCCTGGCCATCGTCAACGAGCGGGTCATGCCCGTTGTGAACTTTAGTCGCATGACAGCGCTTTCGGTGGGGCGTTACTGGAATCAGGCCTCGCCCGATCAGAAGCAGCAGCTCATGCAGGCTTTTCGTGAGCTGCTTGTTCTGACCTACTCGGAGGCTGTCACCTATGCCCCCGAGGCGACCATCCAGGTCCGTCCAGGCCGTTACTTACCTACTGATGACGATGTAATCGTACGCACTCTCTTGCAGCGCCCCTCGAAAGAGCCCATTCCTATCGATTACCGTATGCAACGAACCGCCTCGGGTTGGAAGGTCTACGACTTTAACGTTCTTGGTCTTTGGATGGTTGAGCACTATCGCGCACAGTTTGCCCAGATTGTCTCTGCACGAGGAATCGATGGGCTGATTACCGTTCTGAACGAGAAGAACAAAAGCCTACGGCAGACCCCTTCCGGGCGGCCCTAGGTGTGGTGGAGCCTGGCCCCGCCCTTGGTGACAGTAAGCCAGCCCATTCATTGAGTGCCGCATGACAACACTTGCCAGTCCCAGCAGCCAGCTTATTAAGTTAAGTGGAATGCTAGTTCGCTCCCAGGTAACAACACAACTCCAGGCTTGGGAGAGGGATTTTCAGGCTTTCTTGGCTGCAACCCCCGCGGGCTCTGCGCCAAGGCCGGTGGAGCTCGTTGTTAGCCTCAAGGGCATTGAGAAAGTGGATACAGCAGGTCTTGCCGTGCTCTTACATGCATGGCGTCAGGCTGCGCAGCATGACATCACTCTTGTTTTTCAAGACTCTTCTTCTCAGCTTCTTGCCCTTGCGCAACTCTGCTCACTTGATGAGCTGTTACGTTTTTCATGACTGCGGCCGTCGTTTTTCACTCGGTCTCAAAGCAGTACTCGGCGAGGCTCGGCGCCCCGGTTCTTGCACTTGATCATGTTGATTTTCAGATTGAACGGGGAGAGTTTTTTGGCCTGCTAGGGCCCAATGGCGCCGGCAAAACAAGCCTCATTCAGATCATGGCGGGTCTTTCTACGCCAAGCTCTGGTCATGTGGAAGTCTTGGGCGAGCGCGTCGATCAAAACCCAAGCCTTACCCGCCGTAGGCTTGGCGTTGTGCCGCAGGAGCTGGTCTTCGACCCGTTTTTTACAGTTCGAGAGACCCTTGAAATTCAGTCGGGTTTTTTTGGGCTCTCTAATAACGGAGACTGGATTGACGAGTGCCTTGAGTCCCTGGGGCTTGCCGATAAGGCCCAGACCAACCTGCGGGCCTTGTCGGGTGGAATGAAGAGGCGTGTTCTGGTGGCACAGGCGCTTGTTCATCGTCCCCCTGTGATTGTCCTGGATGAGCCAACAGCAGGCGTGGATATTCAGCTAAGGGAGAGCCTCTGGGCATTTATTGGTGGTCTAAACAAGAAAGGGCACACCATTTTGTTGACGACCCATTACCTTGAGGAGGCTGAGGCCCTGTGCGGTCGGGTTGCCTTTCTCAAGAAAGGCAGACTCATGGCCGTGAAACCCACGAGCGAATTGCTTGCCCGCGAGGGCCGTCTTGAGGCGGTGTTTCGGCGCATCCTCTCCGAAGACCTCGAACCCGAGAAGGCTTAGAATAAAACAATGGTTCAGCCAATCGATATTGAAATTTACATTCGCCAGGGCCTTGACTGCGCGCACCTGCAGGTGGACGGCGATGGCCATCACTTCGAGGCGGTGATTGTGAGCGAAAGCTTTGAAGGACTTCGTCTTGTGGCGCGACACCAAAAGGTCTACGGGGTTCTTGGTGATCGCATGCGCGAGGAAATCCACGCTCTGTCTATGAAGACGCTTACTCCTCAGGAGTGGTCTCAGCAGGCCTCGCAGTCTTCACGCTAGAACAGGCATTTTATGGATCGTTTTTTAATTGAAGGCGGGGCGCCGCTTCAGGGCGAGGCCTTGGTATCGGGCGCAAAGAACGCCGCGCTTCCCATTCTTTGTGCAAGCCTCTTAAGTTCCCAGCCTCTGGTTGTTCGAAATCTTCCGCCCTTAAGGGATGTTCGCACCATGACCAAGCTTCTTACTGGCATGGGAGTCACTGTGCAAACCTTATCAAGCGAGGGCTCTGCTCAAGAGATTCTTAAGCTTGAGGCGGGAGGCGTTGACAAGCTTGAGGCGCCCTATGAGCTTGTAAAGACGATGCGTGCCTCGATCTTGGTGCTTGGCCCCATGCTGGCTCGCTTTGGTCAAGCGCTTGTGAGCCTGCCGGGCGGTTGCGCCATTGGACAAAGGCCAGTCGATCAGCATATTCGAGGCCTTCAGGCCATGGGGGCTTCGGTTGAGGTGCAAAAGGGCTATCTAGTGGCTCGGGCCTCCCGGCTTAAGGGCGCCCACATTGCCACCGACATGGTCACGGTGACGGGCACAGAAAACCTCATGATGGCCGCCTGCTTGGCCGATGGCTGCACGGTTATTGACAATGCTGCGCGTGAGCCGGAGGTGGTTGATCTTGCCCAGTGCCTTATTGCGATGGGTGCAAAAATTTCGGGTGCAGGTACCGATCGTATTGTTGTTGAAGGCGTTCGCGAGTTGCGCGGCGCAGACCACTGCGTCATGCCCGACCGAATCGAGGCCGGAACCTTTCTTTGTGCGGTGATGGCAACGGGTGGCGAGATTTTATTAAAGGGCGTCTGTGAAGCGCATATGGCGGCCACCCTCGACAAGCTCCGGCAGTCCGGCTTGCAGGTGCGCGCCACCGACGACGGTTTGTGGGCAAAGGCCGATAAAAGGCCCCTGCCTGTTGACATTCGCACAGCACCCTACCCGGGCTTTGCAACAGATATGCAGGCCCAGTTTATGGCTGTCAATACCATTGCACAGGGTACAAGTACGGTGGCAGAGACTATTTTTGAGAATCGGTTTATGCATGTACAAGAGCTTCAACGACTTGGAGCACAGATACGTATTGATGGGCACACCGCCATCATTCAGGGGGTTAAGAAGTTGACCGGTGCTGCGGTCATGGCCACCGACCTAAGGGCCTCTGCGGGCCTTGTCATCGCGGGCCTGGTCGCCGAAGGTGAGACGGAGATCGATCGCATCTATCACCTGGACCGTGGCTACGACCGTATGGAGGACAAGCTTATTGCGCTTGGTGGTCGGGTTCGTCGAGTGAAGTCTGCCGCATGATTACCGTTGCACTATCCAAGGGTCGAATTCTGACCGAGGCCTTGCCCTTGCTGAAGTCGGTCGGTATCGCCCCTAGTGAAGACCCCGAGAAGACCCGCCGCCTCGTTGTTCCGAGCATTCGAAACGATGTTCAGCTTCTCTTGGTGCGCGCGAGCGATGTGCCCACCTATGTGCGTTACGGTGGTGCCGACCTTGGTCTGGTGGGCTCCGATGTTCTTCAGGAACAGGGGCTCGAGGGTCTTTACCAGCCAGTTGACCTTGGAATTGGCCGCTGTCGCTTAAGCCTTGCAGCAGCAAAAGATTTCGATGCAGCCAGTCGCCTTGTGGCGGGTAGCCGATTACGCGTGGCAACCAAGTACACCCGACTGGCAAGAGATTACTTTTCCAGCCAAGGCATTCACGCCGATCTTATTAAGCTGTACGGCTCCATGGAGCTCGCGCCCATCATGGGCCTCGCGGACGTTATTGTTGATCTGGTCTCCACTGGGGCTACTCTTGCCGCCAATGGGCTGACTGAAATTACTCCCATTACCGAGGTGTCCTCTCGGCTTGTGGTGAATCAGGCCTCTTTAAAGCTCCACCAGACGACAATCGTGCCTTTGATTCAGGCCTTTCAGGCCGCCACAACTCAGGGGTAGCTTTGCCATGATGCTTCACCTCAATAGCCAGCAGGCTAAATTCCGCAAGCTCTTTCAAGACAGGCTTGCCTTTGAGCCAAGCCTGGATGCCTCCGTTATTGATGCTGTTCGTTCGGTTCTTGCTGATGTCCGTCGTCAGGGTGATGAGGCTGTTATTCGTTACACGGGTCAATGGGATGGTCTTTCCGTGTCCTCCATGGCGCAGCTTGAAGTTCCTTTTGAACAGATGCAGGAGGCCTTTAACGGCCTTGATACGGCCAAGCGCGAGGCGCTTGAGACCGCAGCTGAGCGTATCCGGCGTTTCCACGAGGCTCAGAAACAGAGTTCCTGGTCAGTGGATGATGGTCAGGGCTCTGAACTTGGCCAGCGCATAACGCCCATCGACCGCGCCGGGCTCTATGTTCCAGGGGGGAAGGCGGCTTACCCTTCCTCCGTCCTCATGAATGCCATCCCTGCCAAGGTGGCGGGTGTTCGTGAACTCATTATGGTGGTGCCAACCCCACGGGGTGAGCGTAATGAGCTGGTGCTGGCCGCGGCATTCTTAGCCGGTGTCGATCGAATATTTACCATTGGCGGTGCCCAGGCGGTGGGTGCCCTTGCCTATGGAACCGAGTCGGTGCCAGCAGTCGATAAAATTGTGGGACCCGGAAACGCTTATGTGGCGGAGGCCAAGCGCCAAGTGTTTGGCCGAGTTGGCATTGACATGATTGCCGGCCCTTCTGAAATTTTGGTTATTTCCGATGGGTCTGTCTCGCCTCAATGGGTGGCGATGGACCTTTTTTCTCAGGCCGAGCACGATGAAATGGCCCAGTCCATTTTGTTGAGCTCCGATCCTCAACACAGCCTTGACGTGTTAGAGGCTATCGAGACGCTCTTGCCTGAAATGCCACGCCGTGCAGTAATTGAGAAGTCACTTGCCGATCGAGGATTGATTGTTGATGTTCAGTCTCTGCAAGAGGCCTGTGAGCTCGCCACTCTGGCGGCGCCCGAGCACCTTGAAATTCTTACGCACTCTCCCGAGCAATGGGCTGAAAAGATTCGGCATGCGGGCGCTATTTTTATGGGGCCTTATGCCTCGGAGTCTTTAGGCGATTATTGTGCAGGTCCCAACCACGTGCTGCCCACCATGCGCAGTGCGCGCTTTTCCTCGCCTCTTGGGGTGTACGACTTTCAAAAGCGCACCAGCATGCTGAAAGTGTCCAAAGAGTCGGCCCAGGCTTTGGGTTTGGTGGCTTCAGAGCTTGCCTGGGGCGAGGGTCTTGCCGCCCATGCGCGGGCAGCCGAACTTCGAATGCAGCCCGTTCCTAAACCTCGCTATTAAAACGAGTGGTCATTGTTTATCACGAAGCCAGCGCGCCACGTCCGGTGCAAAGTAGCTAAGAATCCCGTGGGCTCCAGCCCTTTTAAAACCAAGCAAAGACTCTAAGACCACCTGGCGCTCATCCAGCCAACCTTGGGCTGAGGCCGCTTTGATCATGCTGTATTCCCCACTCACTTGGTAGGCGAAGGTAGGCATTCCGAAGGCCTGCCGAACGCGGTAGACGATATCCAGGTAGGGCATCCCAGGCTTGACCATCACCATGTCCGCACCCTCGGCGATGTCCATGCCCACCTCACGTAGTGCCTCATCGCCATTGGCGGGGTCCATCTGGTAGGTCTTCTTGTCGGCTTTTCCCAGGTTGGCCCCTGAGCCCACCGCGTCGCGAAAAGGGCCGTAGAAGCTTGATGCGTACTTTGCCGCGTAGGCCATGATGCGTGTGTGAATTTGGCCGTTGGCCTCCAAGCCCCTGCGGATGGCCCCGATTCGGCCATCCATCATATCGGACGGGGCGACGATGTCTGCACCGGCCTGGGCCTGGACGAGGGCTTGTTTCACCAGAACCTCGACCGTCTCATCGTTTAAGAGTCGCCCCTGGTCATCGATAAGGCCATCCTGACCATGGCTGGTGTAGGGGTCAAGGGCAACATCGGTCATCACCCCAAGCTTAGGGAACTCTTTTTTTAGCGCGCTCACTGTCCTAGGCACTAGCCCCCCCGGATTAAAAGACTCACTACCTGTAAGGTCTTTTTTCTCTCCCTCAATGACGGGAAAAACCGCGAGAACCGGAATTTCAAGCATGCTTGCCTCTTCCGCAAGGGGCATTAAAAGATCAAGGCTTAGCCGTTCAACGCCGGGCATGCTTGACACCTTTTCGCGTCGCTTGGTGCCTTCAGTAACGAAAACCGGATAAATTAGGTCATTGATTGTAAGTGAGTTTTCGCTAACTAGGCGCCGCGACCAGTCGTCACGTCGTTGCCTGCGGGCTCGAAAGCTTGGGTAGCTAGAAAGGGGCATGCCAGAGGCTCCTTATGACCGAGCCTCGAGGACTCTCAAATTTTTTGGGGTAACTCGTAAAAAAAAGATGCATTTTCTTCAGAATTCTGTGAAACTTCTTTTGTGGCGTTCTGTCCTAGACAACAGACGTCATGTCTCCCGCTTCTCCTCCCTGAGCGGGCGCCTTCACAAAGGCATTATCGCCGGTAGCCTCGCTACCGGCTTTTTTTTGCCCTAACCAGTCGGCGAGTGTCTCAAGCAGCTCGTCTCGTCCGGTCTGTTTAAGGCCCGAGAAAAGCGAGGCCGAAACCGAACCACCCCATTGGGCCCCGTTATCTTTAATACGTGCATTAACAGCCCGAAGCGTTTGAGCTTGTTGTTGGCGCCCGAGCTTGTCGGCCTTAGTTAGTAAGATATGAACAGGCCTGCGTCGCGGCCCAAACCAGTCGAGAAGCTGCGTGTCGAGAATGCCCAAGGGGTGCCGACAGTCGCAGACCAGAATGAGCCCCATCAAATTCGTCCGCGTAGAAAGGTAGCGCGACAATTCCAACTGCCACTGCTTTTGCATAACCTTGCTTACTGCGGCGTACCCATAGCCAGGTAAGTCGACAAGGCGGCCAACTTCTTCCTCTTTATCAAAGAGCCCGAAAAGGTTGATTAGCCGTGTGCGACCAGGGGTTTTGCTCGCGAAGGCGAGCCGCCGCCTTTGGCAAAGTACATTCAGTGTGGTGGACTTTCCCGCGTTTGAGCGCCCGGCAATAGCAAACTCAGGCGCTGAAGGGCTCGGAAGCTGATCAACACGGGCGGCACTTTTTATGAACTCAATGGCGGAAAGCCGACGAGAGAGCCAGTCGGCCTCGGCGGAGGGGGGGC
>JAURCW010000085.1 GCA_030828265.1 Burkholderiales bacterium
CAAGCTGCAGGATCGGCTTGGCTACTTGGCTCGAACGCCGCGGTTCGCAGTGGCCTACAAGTGGCCCTCGGAGCAGGCGATGACGAGGCTTTTAGCTATTGACTGTCAGGTTGGGCGCACAGGCGCAGTGACGCCGGTTGCTCGGCTGGAGCCTGTTCGAGTAGGCGGAGTGCTGGTCACCAATGCCACTCTTCATAACGAGGCGGAGATTGCCCGTAAGGACCTTTGGCTTGGTGACACGGTCTGGGTCCGAAGGGCCGGTGATGTGATTCCCGAGGTGGTGGCTGCGGTGCCCGATCTGCGGCCTAAGGATGCACAGAGGTTTGTTATGCCGAGTCGTTGCCCCGTCTGCGAAGGGGCTTTGGAGCGGCCTGAAGAGGAAGCGGTCTGGCGCTGTGTCTCGGGCCTTAGCTGCTCGGCGCAGCGTGTGCAGGCCCTGTTGCACTTTGCCCATCGACGAGCGATGAACATTGAGGGCCTTGGCGATCGTCTTGCTGAACAACTGGTTGAGCAGGGGATGGTTCGGCATCTCGCCGATCTTTACAAGCTCACGGAGGGCGATCTGTTGAAGCTCGAGCGCATGGGTCTTAAGCTTGCTCGTAAGCTATTGGAGGAAATCGACAAATCGCGTACGGCCAGTCTTGCGCGCTTTATTTTCGCTTTGGGCATTCGGCATGTGGGTGAAAAGACGGCTAAAGACCTTGCCGTCTTCTTCGGAAGCTTCGATGGTCTTCGGAGGGCGAGCCTTGAAGAGCTGACCCAGGCACCCGATGTCGGTCCGGTGGTGGCTCAGTCCATTCAGGCCTTTCTGAGCACCCCTGCTTCGCTTGCCGAGCTTGATCTCCTGCTTGAGTCTGTCCATTTACAAAACCCTGTTTCCGAACAGGGCGAGCCCAAACGGGCCGATGGTGATCAAAGTCTCTTCTTCGGAAAAACTGTCGTGCTCACCGGGGAGCTGCAGTCTTATTCCCGAGAGCAGGCCCAGGCGATTATCGAGTCGCTCGGGGGCAGGGTTACGGGGTCTGTCTCGAAGCGAACCGACTTCCTTCTTGCCGGGCAGAATGCCGGGAGCAAGCTTGACAAGGCCAATAGCCTCGGTGTTACCGTGCTTGATGAGGAGTCATTTCTTGGCGCCATTCCACCCAGTGAAAGAGACAATGAGTAATTCCACAAGCATGAACCAAGATAACCTGCCCTTCAATGGAAATGAGGCCGGCTCACCGGTGCGCAAGGCAGTCTTTCCCGTTGCCGGTCTGGGCACCCGATTCTTACCGGCCACGAAGGCAAGCCCCAAAGAGATGCTGCCAATCGTCGATAAGCCTCTCATTCAATACGCTGTCGAAGAGGCCGCCTCCGCCGGTATTACCGAAATGATCTTTATTACCGGTCGCTCGAAGCGTGCCATTGAAGACCATTTTGATAAAGCCTACGAGCTTGAAGCCGAGCTCGAAGCCAAGGGCAAGCAAGAGCTTCTGCAGCTGGTGCGTAGCGTGGCACCGTCTTCGATTAACTGCATCTATATTCGTCAGCCCGAGGCACTTGGGCTCGGGCACGCGGTGCTTTGCGCTCGGCCTGCCGTGGGTAACGAGCCGTTTGCCGTGGTGCTTGCCGACGATCTCATGGATTCTGCAGACCCCCATCGCTCGGTGATTGGGCAGATGGTGGACGAATACCGAGCGCATCGCGCAAGCATTGTGGCGGTCGAAGATGTTCCTTTCGATCAGACCAATAAGTACGGCATCGTTCAAAGCAGCCCCTGGGGAAGTCGCACGGAGCGCATGACGGGCATTGTGGAAAAGCCTGCCATTGACCAGGCACCCTCCACCCTGGCGGTGGTGGGGCGCTATTTATTAACCCCGCGCATCTTCGATATTCTTGCCTCTCAGGCCCCGGGAAAGGGTGGGGAGATTCAGCTCACTGATGCCATTGAGAAGTTACTGGCTGACGAGCCTGTGCTTGCCTATCGGTTTCAGGGGACTCGGTTTGATTGTGGTTCGAAGCAGGGCTATTTGCAGGCAACTGTTACGCTGGCTAAGCGTCATCCCGAAGAGGGGCAGGCCTTTAGTGACTGGCTGCGTGATAATGGCTAGGCTTACGCTGCAAGCGCCTGATCTGCCCCCACAGCATTCAATAAAGCAGCCTCAAGCCTAACCTGGAAAGCCTCGCGCTCCAGGCCCGTGCCCTTCACTAGAAAGAGATCTTCAGCACGTTCGCCAAGTGTGGCAACTCGTGCGGCATGAATGGTGATCTGATGTTGCGTAAGGCAGCGCGAAATGGCGTATAGAAGTCCAGGTCGGTCGGTCGCCGCAATGGTAAGAATATAAAACTCTTGCCTGGCATCGGGTGCAAGCGTGACCGAGGCAGGAACAGGGAAATGACGCGATTGGCGCGACTGGCGGCCTTGGCCAACCGGCGGCAATTCGGAACCCGAGGCAAGCCAAGCAGGCAGTCCTGCCTCAATAAGGCTCAACATTTCACGCGAGTGTCCCGGATAGGCTTGGTGATCGAGCACGAAGGCATCGAGGGCGTAACCCGTGCGTGTTGTATGAATACGTGCGTCAAGAACCGGTAGGTTCTGTTGATAAAAGTAGGCAGTAATTCTTGCAAAGAGCTCGTCGGAGTCGTTGGTGTAGACCGCAACCTGAAGGCCCTCCTGCTCGGGCGCGAGTCGAGCAAAGACACGCGGCTGCTTTGCTACAACCGGGTAGGCAAGATGCCGTGCATGCCAGGCAATTTCGGCCGCTGAATGCCTCTGAAAATAACTTGCCTCAAGCCCACGCCAGAAGACACGTGCAGGCTCTGCTGCCTGTCCAAGCTGATAAAGCATCTGTTCGGCCTGTTCCCGTTTGTTGCTGGTGCTTTGTCCAAGAACGGTCTGTGCAGATTGCAGGAAGTCACCCTTGCCGCGCGCTTGAATAAGTGCCAGCGATTTTTGGTAGAGCTCTTCCAGGAGCTTGGCCTTCCAGGCATTCCAGACCTTAGGGCTGGTGCCGCGAATATCTGAGACGGTAAGTGCATAAAGGGCTTTGAGACGTTCTTCCGTTTTTACGAGCTCTACAAAACGGTGAATGACATCAGGGTCTGCCAGGTCTTGCTTTTGGGCGAAGGACGACATAGTGAGATGTTCTTGAACAAGAAAGACCAGAAGGTCTTGGTCGTCTTGATTCAGTTCGTAGCTCTTACAAAAGCGAATGACCTCTTTTGCGCCGAGATCGGAATGATCCCCACCTCGTCCTTTGGCAATGTCATGAAAGAGAGCGGCCAGATAGAGCCGCCAGGTCGCAGGCAGTTCCTCGACGAGTTCTGTAAGGAGAGGAAACTCATGTGCATGCTCATGCATGTGAAGGCGTCGAAGGTTTCGAATGACCTGCAGAATATGTTGATCGACCGTGTAGACGTGAAAAAGGTCGTGCTGCATCTGACCAACAATTCTTCGAAAGACCGGCAGAATGCGTCCCAGTAGGCCCAGGTCGTTCATGATGCGAAGGGCATGAACAATACCCCTTGGCTGTTTGAATATCTCAATAAAAAGAGCCTTGTTTTCATGCTTCTCACGAAACTTCCGGTCAACAAGCTCACGGTTGTTCCAGAGTGCTCGAAGCGTTCGGGCCGTCATGCCGCGATGGCTACTCTCTTTTTGCATGACCAGAAAGCTCTTCAGCAAGAGTGAGGGGTCTTCTTTAAAAATCGTCTCGTCGCGAATATCGAGAAGCCCCCGATCCTCGTAAAAATAGTCGTCAATTTTGCGGGCTTTGGGAGGGGTCTTTCCGGCGATCTCTTGCTGCGAAGACGAGCTTTCACCCGTAATGCAGGCTGGGGCATCGAGCTCGGCCAACAAAATGGCGGTGACCTTGTAAATAACCTTGGCCGCTCGGTAGTATCGCTGCATTAAAAATTCACTGGCCCGACGACCTTTTGTCGCCTCCAAGCCAAGCTGGGCGGCAAGCCGATTTTGGAGGTCAAAGACCAGGCGGTCTTCTCTGCGGTTGGCCAGCAAGTGCAGCTGCGCCCTTAGGTTAAGCAAGACGGTCTGTTGCTGTTGCAGCTGTTTTGATTCTTCGGGGGTGAGTAGGCCTTTGGCTTCAAGCGCCTTCCAGCTTGTTCCAACGCCCAATGCCGTTGCAATCCAGCGAATGACTTGAAGGTCACGCAGGCCACCTGGGCTCTCCTTGATGTTCGGTTCAAGAGAGTAAGGAGAGTCCTGGAAACGTGAATGCCTCTGACGAAGCTCGAGTTTTTTTCCTTGAACAAACCAGTCGAGCCGAATGGATGACCTCCAACGGGCTTGAAGCGTACTAAGCAGGTCTTGAGGCCCCGCAAGCAGACGCGACTCAAGCAAAGCCGTCGCAACAGTTAAATCGTTCTGGGCCTGAAGAATGCATTCGTCGATATCTCGAACACTGTGTCCTGCATCTAGGCCAATATCCCAGAGTCCTGTGACAAAGCTTGCAATGGATATCTCATGTCGCTGCGCATCGCTGGCAGCGGGAAGGAGGATAAGAAGATCGATATCCGAAAAAGGTGCGAGCTCGCCGCGGCCGTAACCTCCGACAGCAACAAGGGCAATGTCCGTAAGGCCTGTGCTTTCCCAGAGCTGTTTCACGCAGTCATCGATGGCCTGGCTCAGCTGCTGACTTAGTTGCGATGGGTTACCTTGGCCTTGCCAGCCAAGCGCGTTTTGACTCCGACAGTCTCTCACCTGCTGGCGAAGCTTCTTCACCAGGGTGGTGTCTGATGGGGGCTGTAGGTTCTTCACTTCGCTTGGCGTTATAGAGAGGGAAAGGGTGTCGTGGCGTTGGGCCCCTTCGGGTTTTAGCCCGTCGCCAAGCTCTGCCGGGTCCGTTCCCAGTCGGGGCTACCCACGGAGACCGTGAGAACCTCAAAGCCTGTTTCTGTAACGAGAATGGTGTGTTCCCACTGAGCCGATAGGCTGTGATCTTTGGTGACGATGGTCCAGCCGTCCGCAAGCTCGCGTATTTCGGGCCGGCCTGCATTGATCATGGGCTCGATCGTGAAGGTCATACCCGCCTGAAGCTTAAGCCCTGTGCCGGGCTTGCCGTAGTGAAGAACTTGAGGCTCCTCATGAAAGACCTTGCCAATGCCATGGCCACAGAACTCACGAACAACCGAATAGCCCGCCGCTTCGGCATGCTGTTGAATGGCATGGCCAATATCACCAAGAGAGCGTCCTGGTGAGACCTGCTCAATACCCCTCCAGAGGCATTCATGTGTCACCTCACACAGGCGCTTGGCAGCGATCGACGGAGCCCCCACGTAAAACATGCGACTTGTATCGCCGTGGTAACCGTCCTTGATGACGGTGATGTCGACATTAACAACATCGCCTGCCTTCAAAACCTTGGACCCCGGAATTCCGTGGCAGACCTGATGGTTAACCGAGGTGCATACCGATTTAGGGTAGGGCGAATAGCCTGGAGGGCAATAATTCAGGGGGGCAGGGATGGTCTGCTGGACATTCACCATGAAGTCGTGACAGATTTTGTCAATGGCTTCCGTGGTCATTCCCGGGCGAATCTGAGGTGCGAGATGGTCAAGCACCTCCGAGGCAAGCCGGCCAGCGACCCGCATGCCCTCAATATCTTGAGCTGATTTGATAGAAACTGGCATAACTGCTTATAATTTCATGTTTTTTTAAAAAAATGTGGTCCTCGATGCAAGGGTGTCTTTGAAAAAAGACCGTGTCG
>JAURCW010000141.1 GCA_030828265.1 Burkholderiales bacterium
CCTATATTCTCAACGAGGCCTGGCTACGCGGCTTTCGTTTTAAAAGTGACGCCCGAGCCATTATTCCAAGGTCATTTCTGGCTGAGTGGTTGAGCCCAGCCATTAATCTTCCTGAAATTGAAGATTCCAATGCACCTTTGAATGTGCTTGATCTCTGCACAGGCTCGGGCTGCCTTGCCATCCTTGCAGCACTTGCACTGCCAAATGCCAAGGTCTGGGCCAGCGAGCTTTCAGCCGATGCGCTGGAACTCGCTCGCGAGAACATCAAGGCCTATGGACTTGAATCTCGCATCACCCTGTTGCAGGGTGACGGTCTAGGGGCGATTAAGGCGACTAACGGCCCCAACCCAGGGCCTCGCTTTGACCTCATTCTATGTAACCCACCCTACGTGAACACCGCGTCTTATCTGCAGCTTCCACCAGAATTCAAGGCCGAACCAAGTCTCGCACACCATGGGGGGGAGGACGGCATGCAGTTCATTAAAGTGCTACTCGAAGGCTATGGCGACGCACTGGCTCCAGGGGGATGCCTGCTTCTTGAAATAGGCCGAGAGCTTTCGGCTTTTAACCGGCTTATTCACAACGACTTCAAAGAACTCCCAGTCACCTGGCTTGAGACGGAATCGGGAGAGGAGGCCGTAGTAAGTCTTTTGCATCCTCAGCGAGAATCCTAAGGGATGCCTAACTTTTCTGGCCTAACGCTATTGCAGCGTACCCTTCGTCCTTGCTGTTGAAGGCAGCGGAATGAGATCGATACCCTCTTCAAGCAAGGCCTTCGCCTCTTGAACGGTAGCCTCACCAATAATGGAGCGCTCGGGCACCTCTTGATAATGCATTCGTCGAGCCTCTTCAGGAAAATCTTTCCCAACATAGTCGGACTGTTCAATGAGGCTGCGAGCCATCTCGATAATTTTCTCACGGACCAGTGCCTGCATCTTGTCACTGGCCATGGCTGGGGTATCTGCCGATACGGCTGGCTGCCTGGGCGAGGAAGACGCACTGGAAATGACATAAGAAGCCGTTGGAATACGATGAGCAACAGACGAACACAAAGGACACTCCAGCAGACCCTGAGTATGTTGGTCGTCACAGGCCTCGGCCGAAACAAACCAGCCCTCAAAGGTGTGACCTTGCTTACACTGTAGATTAAATATCTTCATACTTTTCAATTTAATGACACTCCCTATTGTAAGCGCTGAAGTCGCTCTCAACGCCGTGCCCGAGGCGGCGAAAACCACCGGTGTTCAGAGGCCAATCTTTGTGGATGTGCGCTCGCCCTCGGAGTTCGCCGCCGATCATGTTCCAGATGCCATTAACCTGCCGGTCCTCGATGATGAGCAGCGACATCAAGTCGGTACGCTCTATGCCCAAGATCGCTTCGAGGCTAAGAAGCTCGGCGCGGCCATGGTCTCAAAGAACATTGCAATGCACCTCGAAGGCCCGATTCGCACCTGGCAGAAATCCGACCAGGTGTTTGTCTACTGCTGGCGAGGTGGTCAACGTAGCCGGTCACTTGGGCATGTGCTCGCCGAGGTGGGGCTTCGCGTTCAGATCCTCGAAGGAGGCTACCGTGCCTACCGCAGCGCAATTGTGAAAGAGCTCTCGAAGCTGGCTGCTCAGTTTCGATGGCGAGTTGTCTGTGGTATGACAGGCTGCGGCAAGACACGACTTCTAAAAGCACTCGCAGACCGAGGAATGCAGGTTCTTGACCTCGAAGCCATCGCCCATCACAAGGGCTCCCTGCTTGGTCTTGGGCCGGGCGAAGAGCAGCCAAGCCAGAAGCTCTTTGAATCGAACCTGTGGCGTGCCTTGAGTCGCCTAAACCCTGAGCGTCCTGTCTATGTTGAATCGGAAAGCCGCAAAATTGGGCAGGTTCAGGTTCCCGAGGCCTTGATTATGGCCATGCGGGCAAGCGAGTGCCTTGAGCTGCGAGTATCCGACCATGATCGGGTCAAGCTGCTGTTAGAGGAGTACGCCCACTTTCTAAATGACCCCGAGGCCCTGAAGGTTCAACTTCGAAAACTCGTGGCGCGTCATGGACACGAGCGAGTGAACACCTGGCTTGACAAGGTTGAAGCAGGGCAATGGGATGCGTTTGTGCGCTCCATTCTTACTGAGCACTATGACCCGAGCTATACAAGCTCCATTCAAAGAAACTTCCCAGAGATCACCAAGGCCACCGCGCTTACGCTTTCGGGGACAAGCGTGAACGACTACGAGTCGCTTGCTGCAAGCCTTTCCGTATAGCGCTTCACATCAAGCACCTTCTCCTGGTAACGAATCCAGGAGGAAAAAGACTCTTGAGCCTCAAGCCGTTCAAGGCTGGAAAATACGGGGCCAACACGCTCACGAACTTCTGCGGCGGACTCTTCGGGCAGCTTAGACTCCACCCATACGGCAACAAAACTTCCAAAACTTGGTCCAATCTCGACGACCCGCGGCGCCTTCATCAGAAAGTCGGATGCAAACAACTGCACGCCTAAGTCGCGCAGCCCCGAGGGGCCCGACTTACCGAGGATAGGCTGAAGAACCGATAAGGAAGACCGGCTTATCCAAAACTCGCGCGCATCCGACGGTCTTTGATTCAGTGACGCTTTGTTACTGTCCGCCCACTGCTGAGCAGCTTGTCGCGCGAGCTCGAAGGCCTTTCTCTTCTGAAGGTCTGATCGAATTCTCGCAGTGACAGCCGATAGAGGCAAAGGCTTCGAAGGCTGATGTGCAAGAACACGCGCACTTACGAAAAGGCCTGGCCGAACCTCGATCGACTCGGTGTTGCGACGCTCAACAAGCACATCGTTTGAAAACAATGCCGCACGCAGAGCCTCATGATTGAGTGCAAGCTGATCGTCCGGCGACAGCGCTCCCCTCCCATAAGGTTCATCACGAACAAGTCCTTTAAAACTTGAAATACGCAGACCCAAGGCTTCCGCCGCTGGCTTGAGAGAGTCGCTTTGCTCGTAGACCAGGTTACTAAACTGTTCAACCAGGTCCGCCGAGGATGGGTCTTTAAGAGCCACTAGCTCGACGTCAACCTGCTCGCTGGTTTGAAACTCGGAGGATCGGGCTTGATAGGACGCTTCTATGTCCTGAGGACTGGGAAGCGCCTGGGCAAGAAAAGATTCGGCAGGAAAACCCACGAGCCATACCCGACGGGACTCTGACTCGGAACGACTAAGCCTACGCGCAAG
The DNA here is from genome assembly GCA_030828265.1 of Burkholderiales bacterium. Lineage (GTDB taxonomy): Bacteria > Pseudomonadota > Gammaproteobacteria > Burkholderiales > Burkholderiaceae_A > Hahnella. The sequence goes on from JAURCW010000141.1 coordinate 3,189, forward strand.
GACTCTTGAACCGAATTGAGACTCTGCAATGGCGCGAGGGAGGCGTTCAGCCATCAGGTCACTACGAAGGTCGATCTCGAACTGTTGGGTGCTCAATCCCCTGGCCTCAAGAAACTTCTTCGCATGCTCGAAGTTATAACGACCATCGACTTGGAACTGGGGCACTTCGGAAATAAGAGCGGCCAGCTGTTCATCGGGAATGAAGACCCGAGAACGTAAAGCCGAGGCAAAGGCGACCTCGCGCTGGATAAGCTCATCGAGGGTCTGAACCTTACTTGCCGGCGTATCGAATGCGGACACAGGAACCTGACCCCCAAACTGAGCCGACATGGCGTCGAGCGACCTTTGATGGGCCTGCTGCCACTGTTGCAGGGTAATGGGACGCCCGTCGACCTCGGCAAGGCCATTCGAGGACGCTTGGGGATTAACCATATCCCATGCGCCGACAATAACGAAGGAGGGAACAATAACCAGCAACAACAAAAACTGCAGCAGCCGGCGGTTACGACGAAAGGCGTCTAGCATATGGAATGTTGGCGGAGCGGACGGGACTCGAACCCGCGACCCCCGGCGTGACAGGCCGGTATTCTAACCA
>JAURCW010000147.1 GCA_030828265.1 Burkholderiales bacterium
AGCACCATTAGTGCTCAGTACCGTTTCTGCGTCCCCGATTGGATCTGGGGGGATTGGGTTGACCAGATTGGGGAGGAGGAGGCGAGTCACCTTGCGGCCTACTTGGATCAAGAGGCGCCATTGGACCTTCGTCTTAATTTGACTCAGGGGCAGGGTCTTGCGCATTTGCGCCAAGAGCTCAGTCTTGCGGGTATTGCAGCCCATCCCATCGACTGGTTACCCGAAGGTCTGCGCTGCCAGGGGCGGCCCGCCCTGCAGGGCCTTGCGGCCTTTAAACAAGGCCATTTTGAGGTGCAAGATGCAGGCAGTCAGTTACTTGCCCGGCTCTGTGCGCCTCAGCGCGGCCAGACGGTGGTTGACTTTTGCGCGGGGGCAGGCGGCAAAACGCTGGCACTCGGAGCGCTGATGCGCAATTCAGGCCGAATCTATGCCCTGGATACCTCCTCGTCTCGGCTGGCGCGCTTAAAGCCGCGGCTTGCACGAAGCGGGCTTTCCAATGTCTGGGCCATTGCGATTCAAGGGCTCAACGACCTTCGAATCAAGCGCTTAAAGGCGAAGGCTGACCTTGTTCTTGTTGATGCGCCCTGCACCGGCCTTGGCACCCTTCGGCGCAACCCCGATCTCAAATGGCGACAGACGAGTGAGGGCCTCGCTGACTTACTTGCTCTTCAGGCGTCGATCTTAAGTGCAGCCGCAAGCCTTGTGAAATCGGGGGGTCACCTTGTTTATGCAACCTGCAGTCTCAAGCGCGAGGAGAACGAGCAGCAGGTGGAGGCGTTTCTTCAATTGCATCCAGAGTTTTCGATTGATTCGGCCGAGCGCATTCTGTCGCGGCAGGGGATCGAACCCAAGCCAGAGGCCCAATGGTTTGGCAAGCATGGCGAGCTTCGACTCTGGCCTCACCGCAGCGACACCGACGGCTTCTTTGGTGTCAACTTAATACGTGCGTAGACGTAAGAAAAGTGAGACACTTGAGGCACTTATAAGTTGTTTCTTCAAAATCAAGGGATGAAAGGGAGTGCCTTGGACGCAATATTTGAATTCGTAAAGTATGGACTGACTGGCTGGAGCTGGCTTGAAATTGTTGCTTTCACGCTCGCCGTTACCCACATCACCATCGCTGGGGTCACCATCTATCTTCATCGTTGCCAGGCCCATCGCGCCGTCGAGCTTCATCCCATCGTCTCGCATTTCTTTCGCTTTTGGCTCTGGCTTACAACTGGCATGGTCACGAAGGAATGGGCTGCAATTCACCGAAAGCATCATGCCAAGTGCGAAACAGAAGAAGATCCTCATAGTCCTCAAACCCGTGGGCTTTCAACGGTACTTTGGCAGGGCGCCGATTTATATCGTGATGCGGCTAAGGACAACTCCATTCTCGATCGTTATGGCCACGGCTGCCCCGATGACTGGGTTGAGAGGCACGTGTACACGGGCCGCAGCGCTCTCGGTGTGACCCTCATGTTTATTATCAATGTTGCCTTGTTTGGGGTTGTCGGAGCCGCTGTTTGGGCCGTTCAAATGATGTGGATCCCGTTCTTTGCAGCAGGAGTTATCAACGGGATTGCCCACTTTTGGGGCTACCGTAATTTCAAAAGCCCCGACACCAGCGCTAACCTTATTCCCTGGGGCATTCTTATTGGTGGGGAAGAGCTTCACAACAATCACCACGCCCACGCAACCTCGCCCAAGCTAAGCTCGCGTTGGTACGAGTTCGATATTGGCTGGATGTACATTCGCATTCTTCAGGCTTTCGGGCTGGCCAAGCCCCGCTCACTTCCGATGTCGGACGTTGCAATCAACCCCGACAAATTCGAAATCGATGCGGCAACCATCCAGGCCATTATCTCTAGCAAATACGAGCTAATGGCCCGCCTTTCTAAGCGAGTTCAAAAATTCCAGGCCAGTGTCTCCAACACAAGCGCCATCTCCGACCTTGCTCGCACCGCTGGCCAGCTTCGCATGGATTTTGAGGCGATCTGGTCGCAGCGAGCGTTATCCGTTGACCAGACAATCGCGGCAGTTCAGCAGTGGTGCCAACAGGCGGAGGCAAGCGGTATATCGGCTTGCGAAGAGTTCGCTCGACGTCTGCGTATGATGACAGTCAAGTCGGCGCTTTAGTAAGCAATCGTTTTAAGTAATGAAGCACGCGGTTTAGCGCTTGTAAATGCGCTTTCCGTTTGCTTCTGTAATAACCGTCCTCGATCTGCCGGGCCGTAAAACAAGGCGGATACCTGTTTTAAGGCGATCAATCCCTTTGTTCAGCGCTTTTAAATCTGAGACCCGCACGCGCCATTTTCTGGCAATCGACTGCCAGGTCTCATTGCGACGAACAACGTAGGTCTTGGCTGGAACGTATTCACGTTCGATGGTTCGTGCACCTTTAAAACTGGCAAGGGTTGTCTCAAGGGCAGGGCCACTACTGGGTTGGGCAGCAACAGGTGCAAGCAATACAGTGCCGGGTAGAAGCTTTGCCTTCCCACTCTTTAGGCTGTTGGCCTTCGCTAAAACATCGGCGGAGATCCCTGCACGCGACGCAATCGACTTAAGGGAGTCGCCGCGCTTCATGGTGTAGGGCTTCCAGGTGACCAGCGGTAGACCCCGGGACAGATAGCTTGAAAGATTTGCATTGAAACGATCAACATTCTCAATGGGCAGAACAATGCGGTTTGTTCTGCTTATTTCAATGACAGGCCGCCGTAGATGGGGGTTGAGGGCTTGAAATTCCTCCTGGTCAAGCTCCGCGAGTTCCGCTGCGAGTTTTAAGTCGATCGACTGGTTCTTGTCGATCACCGCGAAATAGGGGCGATTCTCAACATAAGGCAAAGTCAGGCCGTAGTCTTGCGGGCTTTCAAGGATGTCTCGCAAGGCAATGAGCTGGGGGACGTAATTGCGTGTCTCTCGCGGCATACGCAGATTTAGGTAATCGGTAGGCTTTCCTGCAGCCTTGTTTCGTCGAATGGCTCGGCCAACCGCACCTTCCCCCCAGTTATAAGATGCCAAGGCCAGAAACCAGTCGTTCCCATGCAGAGCGTAGATTTTTTCAAGGTAGTCAAGCGCGGCCCGGGTTGACTCAATCACATCGCGTCGCTCATCCATCCACCAATCTTGGGAGAGCTGATAGATCCGTCCAGTGGATGGAATGAACTGCCAGAGTCCTGCGGCCTTCGCGTGAGAGGTTGCCTGCGGGTTGTAGGCGCTCTCAACAATGGGCAATAAAGCGAGCTCCATGGGCAGTCCACGTGCTTCGATTTCTTCAACAATGTGATGAAGGTAAGGGCCTCCCCGCGCGAAGACTCGATTCAGGTAGTCGGGGTTCGAGGAAAACCTCTTAAGAAATGGTCTGATTCGCGAATGTGGCATGTCGGGCATTGCAAAGCCCGAGCGAATTCGATCAACCAGGTTGTCATAGGCAGGCGTAGCACCAATAAGCGTTTCAATGGGATCGCTTTCCGATGTCAGGTTGCCTAGCTGACTTGCCTCGGTCGACGGGCCCGCGGTGCTTGTTCCAATAGGATTAGGTCTTTCAACGCTTTCGGCGATTGCATTTGAAACAGGCGCTGATTCGTCAACCTGGGATGTCTGCGTTGTGGCGCAGCCGGTAAGGGCCGTTAAAGCCCCGACAACGAGAAAAGAAAGAGCATTCATTGGGAGATTTTATAAGGAACCGCTAGTTTGGCCTAAAG
>JAURCW010000049.1 GCA_030828265.1 Burkholderiales bacterium
AACATGGCATTCGCTGTTCGGTTGAGTCGACGGGCGGTTCTGTGTACAACGTGAATGCAGTTCGGTCCGGCGATTTGGAGTTCGGTGTCGCCCAGTCCGACTGGCAATACCACGGAATGAAGGGGACGAAGGCCTTTGAGAAGCAGGGCCCTATGCCCGAACTGCGGTCGGTATTTTCCTTGCACCCCGAGCCGTTTACCATCCTTAGTCGCAAAGAGTCGAATATCAGCTCCTTCGATGATTTGAAAGGTAAGCGTTTTAATGTAGGCAACCCGGGCTCAGGAACCGCCGCTTCGATGGATGAACTGCTTGCTGCAAAGGGGCTGTCACGTTCGTTTTTTGGCCTTGCGAGCGAGCTAAAGCCTGACGAGCATGGTGCTGCCCTTTGTGACAACAAAATTGATGGCTTTTTCTACGGGGTAGGTCATCCAAGCGCAAACATTCAGGACCCTACGACCAGCTGCGGGGCCAAGCTTGTTCCCATAACTGGGAAAGCTATCGATACGCTCGTGAAGCAAAATCCCTACTACGCCTATGCAGAAATTCCCGGTGGTCTTTACGCTAATAATCCCAATACCGTGAAAACGTATGGGGTAAAGGCAACGCTTGTAACAAGCTCTAAGGTCTCCGAGAAAATTGTCTACACCTTGGTGAAGTCTGTGTTTGAAAACTTTGATGAGTTTAAAAAGTTACATCCGGCATTTGCCAACTTGAGGCCGGAAGATATGGTTAAGGCAGGTAATTCGGCGCCCTTACATGCAGGTGCAGAAAAGTATTTTCGTGAGAAAGGTCTCTTGAAATAATTAAGTCATCTCAAGAGGTTCGAGCCCACGAGGCCGACTTAGGTGGCAGGGCGCCCGCAGGGGCCTCTGCCATTTTTATTCTCTGGGTCTGCCTTGCCTGGGCAACGTTTCAACTTTGGGTTGCTTCCCCGTTTCCCTTTGTTGTTGGATTTGGTATCTTTAATGACACAGAGGTTCGTTTCGCTCATCTGTCATTTGCCTTACTACTTGGATACCTAAGCTTTCCTGCCTTTCGTTCGTCTCCGCGAGCCTTCATACCTTTTGCCGACTGGCTTCTTGCTTTCCTAGCCGCCGGTTGTGTCGCCTACCTATTTATCTTCTATGAGGCGCTTGCCTCACGCCCGGGTAACCCTATATCGGCCGATATAGCCGTTGCTGTCATTGGGGTTGTCCTTTTATTGGAAATGACTCGACGAAGTCTTGGGCTTCCAATGGTTATTTTGGCGCTTTTTTTCCTTGCGTACTCTTTTTTGGGCCCTCACATGCCAGCAATGCTTGCCCATAAGGGCGCTGGTCTATCGAAAGCAGCAAGTCATTATTGGTTGACAACAGAGGGGGTGTTTGGAGTGGCGTTAGGTGTAAGCGCCAGTTTTATCTTTATGTTTGTTCTTTTCGGTGCATTGTTGGAGCGTGCGGGGGCCGGTAACTATTTCATTCTCTCCGCAATGTCTTTGCTTGGGCATTTCCGGGGTGGCCCAGCCAAGGCTTCTGTTGTTGCATCAGCCAGCACAGGAATGATCTCCGGATCCTCCATTGCAAACGTCGTGACGACGGGAACTTTTACGATTCCTCTTATGAAAAAGGTGGGCTATCCAGCCCATAAAGCGGCTGCCGTTGAGACGGCGGCGTCAGTGGATGGACAGATCATGCCGCCAGTTATGGGTGCAGCAGCTTTCTTGATGGTGGAATACGTGGGGATTCCCTACACGGAAGTTTTGAAGCATGCCTTATTGCCGGCTGTTATCAGCTATGTCGCGCTTTTCTACATCGTGCACTTAGAGGCAGTGAAAGCAAATATTCATGGATTACCCCCGTCAGTTTTGTATACCCGTAAGCAGCGGTTTGTTCGGTGGGGGCTTACCCTCTCGGGGATTATTATTTTTTCGTCCCTTTCCTACGCCCTGTTGAGTGGCATAAGGATAATGTTTGATCAAATGTCCACGGTTGTTCTTTTTTTCCTGCTTCTAATTTCTTATGTTCTGGCTGTGCGTATTTCTGCAAGACAGAAGGCCGAGCCCCTTCAAGCGGAGTTTCTCGAGAAGACTCCACCCGTTGCCTCAACGCTAAAAAGTGGTGTTTACTTTCTTCTTCCAGTGGTTGTACTTGTCTGGAACCTTATGGTTGAGCACTTATCCCCAGGCCTCTCAGCTTTTTATGCAACAGCCACATTAATTGGCATTGTCATCACTCAGAGACCGCTAAAGGCCTTCTTTGAGGGTAAGTCTTCCCTTTATCAGGAGTGGCGTCGAGGCTTCCAGGACTTGCGTGATGGCCTTGTCATGGGAAGTCGTAATATGGTGGGTATTGCTATTGCCACAGCCGCTGCCGGCGTTATTGTTGGGACAGTGACTCTTACTGGGGTGGGGCTTGTCATGATTGAGCTCGTAGAGTTACTTTCCGGGGGCAATCTCCTGCTGATGCTTATTCTTGTTGCCATTATTTGTCTCTTTCTTGGCCTCGGACTACCAACAACGGCAAATTACATCGTCGTCTCCACTCTTATGGCGCCGGTTGTAGTTGAGGTCGGCGCCCAGAATGGACTTTTGGTTCCCCTGATCGCAGTGCATCTTTTTGTTTTCTATTTTGGCTTGATGGCAGATGTAACCCCACCGGTGGGGCTAGCAACGTACGCTGCAGCTGGTATTGCAAAAACGGATCCCCTTAAGGCGGGTGTGACAGCGTTTTCTTACAGCATACGCACGGCAATCCTGCCATTTATGTTCATCTTCAATACTCAGCTTCTTCTTATTGGAATTGAAGGCTATGGGCATTTAACACTTGTTGTTGTAAGCGCGACGATGGCAAGTCTTTTGTTTGCCGCCGCTACTCAAGGCTGGTTTCTTTGTAAAAACCGTTGGTGGGAGACGGCCGCCCTCATTTTGATTGCCTTCGCCTTGTTTCGGCCGGGCTTCTTTATGGATTTATATAAGGAGCCCTTTCGTCAACTGCCCGCCAGCCAATTGTTCTCAACCTTAGAGTCATCCACTGATAAGCCTCAGGTACGCCTTTTTATCGAGGGAATGAACCTGGAGGGTGATGAGGTGCGGCGTGGGCTCTTACTTCCACTTGCCGAGGGCTCCACATCAAAAGAGCGCCTTCAAGGCAGTGGGCTAACGCTGTTGAATTTCAATAATGAGATTCAAATTACTCAGGTCAGATTCGGGAGCATTGCAGATAAGCTTGGTTTCGAGCAAGGGTTTAAGGTTACGGGGCTCGAGATTCCTGTTGAGAGGCCTGCGAAGGAGTGGATTTACCTTGTCGCGCTATTGTTGTTAGCTGGAATTGTCGCTTCTCAGAGATCTAGGAAGAAAGCTAAATAGAGAACCGAACCAAGAGAAGTGTAACCTCCTGGTTCAGATTCTGGCACCTGCTTTTGGCTGTGGTTAGTACGTTTTGTATGGCAAAAACTTTCCAGAAAGAACAATCTAGTCTCCCCCGTCAAGTAGACAATGAAGGTGGAGAGTTTTCTGCTGGTTGCCTAAACAATCTGGGGGGCAACTTTCCCAGCGCCCTATGGGGGCGTTCCTCGTTATAAACCGTCATCCACTCGTCGGTAATCTCACGGACTTGATTCAGGTCTTCAAACAGATACGCATCCAATACCTCGTGCCGGTAGGTTCGGTTGAACCGTTCGATAAAAGCGTTTTGACTTGGTTTGCCGGGTTGGATGTAACGAAGCTCAATGCCTTTGTCTTCACACCATTGAACAAGAGTTGCCGATCGTAGTTCAGGGCCGTTATCCAGGCGTATGGCTTGCGGTAATCCATAGACCTCACCGAGCTGTTCCAGAGTGCGGATTACTCGACCGGAAGGTAGGCTCGTATCGATCTCAATTGCCAAGATCTCACGGTTCGATTCGTCGATGATGTTCAAGGTTCTAAAGGGCTTGCTGTAGTAAAGCGTGTCGTGCATGAAGTCCAACGCCCAGGTGATGTTCTTCTCGGTTGGAGCAATCAGCGGCTGCTTGGGCAATTTAGGAAGCCGGCGCTTGGTTCGCCTTGGTAAGTTCAGTCGCATGTCCTTGTAAACCCGCCACACCCTTTTGTGATTCCACAGATACCCGTTATTACGCATCCAGCTAAAGCACAACCCAAAGCCCCACCGTCCATGTTTGGCCACGATCTGGTTCAGAACATCAACCACCGGGGCATCCTTGAGCAAACGATCCATAGGCTTGCGGTAATACGCTGCCCGAGACAAACCTACACAACCACAGGCCCGAGTAATCGGAAGCTTTTCTTCGCCAACCAGGTAATCCACCGCTTCACGCTTCCTAGCTGGCGTCAGAGCTTTTTTGTGATCAGCCCCTTCATCGCCTTGTTCTCAAGGGTCAGATCGGCAACGATCTGTTTGAACTCGGTGAGTTGGGCCTCTAGCTCCTTGATTCGTTTAAGCTCCGAGGCGTCCAGCCCGCCGTACTTGGCTTTCCACTTGTAGTAACTGGCCGAACTGATCCCGTGCTTACGTATCACATCACCCACCGGTAACCCAGCATCTGCTTCTTTAAGGATCGCCACAATCTGGCTCTCCGTGAATCGCGCTTTCTTCATACAAAACCTCCTGTCGTTAAATACTGCCAAACAACAGAAAATTCCGCACCCCCAATGTCTTAATTTAGGGGGAGACTACACATCCGCCCGGCCAAGCGCTTACGAGTTTTACCTGTCCCCGCCCTTCCCTAAAACCTGTTCAATCACCACCGTCTTCTGCTCCGGGCCTACTGAGCTTCCGAGTGGGGCTGGCCACGATGCTATGAAGATTCATGAAATTTTGCCTCAGGCGATGCTATTTGTTCGCGGGGAGAATAACGGTATAAGTCATAACCCACTGGAATCTACCGACAGCGATGATTTGCAATTAGCGTACGAGGCTTTTGAGAGCTTTTGCCTAAAACTCAGTAAAGGCTAGCTCTTCTGAGAACAATACCTCCTATGCACTCATATTCAAGGCTTTTTCTATTGCCTCAACTACACTATCAACACCCTCACCTGTCTTTAAATTACAAAGAGACCATGGAGAATTTGGCCTCATTCTATTGGTGTCATCCCTCATAACTGAGAGATCAGCACCTACATGGGGAGCCAGATCTGACTTATTAATTACCAAAAAATCTGAACGAGTAATACCAGGCCCCCCTTTACGAGGAACCTTCTCACCGCCAGCAACGTCAATGACATAAATGGTGAAGTCAGATAGTTCGGGGCTAAAAGTTGCTGCTAGGTTATCGCCGCCGGATTCGACAAAGACAATATCAACCTCAGGGAACTTCTTAACCATACGATCTACAGCTTCAAGATTGATACTCGCGTCCTCCCGAATGGCAGTGTGGGGACATCCGCCCGTTTCAACACCCATTATTCGTTCCGCAGGCAAGGCTCCCGAGAGCGTTAATAATCGCTGGTCTTCTTTAGTGTAAATATCATTGGTGATTGCGACAAGATCGTAGTGACCGCGAAGACGTTTACAGAGCACCTCTAGAAGAGTGGTTTTTCCAGATCCGACAGGCCCACCTACTCCAACGCGCAACGGAGGAAGGGATTTATTTCGATTGGGTATTTGATGGTGCATAGCCTTTACCAGTCCTAGGAACGAAAGAGTCGGGAGTACTGGAACTCATGCCTTGCACAAAGAATAGTGTGCAATGGCGCTGCCGTGTGCAAATAATCGTCATCGAAAGTAAGATTCACGAGAGTTTGATCAATACGTTGATCAATTTCAGTCTGAAGCTCACCAAGAAGGCGCTGACCCGCAGCTTGTCCAATGGGCAACAGTTTTTGTGCTGCCTGAATCTGGCTTTCAATGAAAGCAAAATAAAAGGATAAAAGACCCTCTTTAAGTGGAATCTTCTTCGCAAAACAGGCGCCTGCATGCGCCACAAGAAAGGTCGGAGGGTCAAGTTTAAGTAAGCAAGACTTTAAATTTCCTTCCAGCCAGTCAAGCTCACTGAGTAGGTGGATAAGGGACCAGCCCATTTGCTCAGTTTCTGCCCTGAGCTCATAAACATCGCGACTCGACCAATGTAGGCGATTAAGATCTACTAGCTTCTCAAACGCATTTCTCTGGATTGCTGTGTAAGCGAGCGTCCAGAGTAATGCATCATTTTTAGGCCAGAGCTTCAGTGCACTGAGCAGCCACATCTTGAATTCAAGCAGATTCTGCACTCGACCGTGGCTAACGGCTGATTCGAGCCCCTGGGAATAGCTGTAGCCCCCGACAGGAAGACTGGCTGATGACAGCCGAAAGAGAGCCTGCAGACTGGCGGTGCTAGACGATACAGATGCCTTTGTCTCACTAAACGCCTTAACCATGATGGTGCTGAAAAGCCAATTGAGCAGCTGCGTAGTCTTCGTCGAAAGTCGTGTCGTGCCCGTGATGATGACCCCCACCATAGGCTCCAACCTCTGGCTCGAAAATAGTCTCAACGGTGTGAACGTCAACACCGCCAAGCTGATTAAGCATTTCCCGCAAAACAGGATCTCGTTCAAGTTGCAAATAGCTTGGCTTTACCTCTAAGCGCACGTGACGATTACCCAGGTGATAGGCTGCTCTCAGCAACGCATGGGAATGGGTTGATGAAACACGATAAAGGGGTTCGTCCGCCGCTACAACCTCGACGCATTGGTTCGCTTCGTTGCTCAAAACGGCTCCATTTCGAATCACAAGTCCACGAGGAAGAAGCACATTAACCTGTAAATTTTCAGTCGTTGTGACCGCGGTGAATCGACTTCGACAGCGCTGGTCAAAGCGTAAAAGCAGGCAGTCTGTTGGCTCTAGCGAAGCGGAGCTTTCAGCACCAAGAGCATGATGTTGAGTAAGTAGCATTGTGTTAAAACAAAAAGTAACGTTGTGCCATTGGCAACTCTTTCGCTGGCTCACATACAAGACACTCACCATCGGCGTGAACAAGGTAATTTTGCGGGTCAACGGTAATAGTGGGCTGCCAACTGTTGTGAATCATGTCGGCTTTACTAATGTTGCGGCAAGAATGGATGCCTGCAAGAGTCTTGTTCAGGCCAAGATTATGAAGAGCTGGATTATTAAGACCCGCCTGTGAGACAAAAGTAAGCGAGGTTGAGAGTGCCTTTCCAAACGAGCCAAACATAGGGCGCATATGCACAGGCTGAGGTGTCGGTATAGAGGCATTTGCATCCCCCATCAACGCCCACGCAATCATGCCTGACTTCAAAACAAGGCTGGGTTTTACCCCAAAGTAGGCAGGTCTCCACACCACCAAGTCTGCAAGCTTACCGATCTCGACAGAGCCAACAAGATGACTGATGCCATGAGTGATGGCAGGATTCATCGTGTACTTAGCGATATAGCGTTTTACACGTTGGTTGTCTGCACGTTCACTATCTCCCTTAAGTGCACCGCGCTGCTCTTTCATCTTATGCGCTGTTTGCCAAGTACGCATAATGACTTCACCAACGCGACCCATTGCCTGAGAGTCAGAGCTCATCATTGAAAAGGCGCCAAGATCGTGCAGAATATCCTCTGCTGCGATAGTCTCGCGTCGAATTCGACTTTCGGCAAAAGCAATATCCTCAGCAATAGACGCGTCCAGATGATGGCAAACCATGAGCATATCAAGATGCTCATCAACCGTATTAACAGTAAATGGCATGGTTGGATTGGTTGAAGACGGTAGGACGTTCGGTAGCGATGCTGCCTTGATAATATCTGGAGCGTGTCCACCCCCTGCACCTTCAGTATGAAAGGTGTGAATAGTCCGACCCTTAAAAGCTGCAATGGTGTCGTCCACAAATCCTGATTCGTTTAAGGTATCCGTGTGGATAGCGACCTGTACATCAAGCTCCTCTGCGACTGATAAGCAATTGTCAATCGCTGCTGGCGTCGTACCCCAGTCTTCATGAAGCTTTAGGCCGATTGCTCCAGCATGAATCTGCTCCCGTAGTGGCTCTGGCAGGCTCGCATTGCCTTTGCCAAGTAAGCCAATGTTCATTGGAAAACTGTCGATCGCAGCAAGCATGCTGTGAATATGCCAAGGTCCAGGGGTACACGTGGTAGCGTAAGTTCCCGTTGCAGGACCCGTTCCACCACCAAGCATGGTTGTTATACCACTCGAAATGGCTTCATCAATTTGTTGTGGGCATATAAAGTGAATATGAGAATCAACCCCCCCGGCGGTCACAATCATGCCCTCAGCTGCAATAACTTCAGTACCTGGACCAATAACAATCGTTACTGCAGGCTGTACGTCAGGGTTTCCGGCCTTTCCGATTCCAGAAATTCGCCCGTTCTTTATTCCGATATCCGCCTTAACAATACCCCAGTGGTCGATGATGAGAGC
>JAURCW010000077.1 GCA_030828265.1 Burkholderiales bacterium
ACCGCTATCAGAAAAAAGATTTTATCCATTTTAAGAAATCGCCCGAAATTAAGGGAACCCAGTACCTGGAACCCATTATAAAGGCCATCGAGAAAAAGCTGGTTCTGCGACTTTATTACCTGCCATTCTATGAAGATAAGCCCTATTTCAACGAAATTCATCCATACCTGCTGAAAGAGCATGGTTTCAGGTGGTACCTGGTGGCATGGAACAGTTTTAGGGAGTCCGAAGACTCACGCTATGTTGCCCTTGTGCTTCCTAGGTACGCCTCGAGGCTTCCTTACGGAGCGGCCACGCGCCCGGTCGAAAAGTTTTCTTTTGAGGAAGACGTAGACGGCAAGGACCACAACAAATACTTGTGGACCAACTCAGCCTACCTGCTTGGTCTTCGTATCACAGAGGCCTTTGCGAAGTACGGATGGACAACTGCCATTCGCGGCGTTGAAGGGGGAGGTAAGGTTGAGGGTATGACCGCGCACACCTTCCAGACCGATGAAGGCGACGTTGTTCTGAAGTGCCCAACTGAGGTCACAATCACCGATCGACGCGAGAAAGAATTAAACGACCTTGGTTTTATCGCCATTGTGAATGCTAAGGGCAACAACATGGCCACATTCTTCGGTGGGCAGACGGTTAACAAGCCAAAGGTCTACGACAAGGATGCTGCCAATGCAAACGCGCAATTGTCAGCAAGGCTGCCCTACATGCTGGCGGCCTCCCGCTTCTCGCACTATGTCAAGGTCATTATTCGTGACAAGGTTGGAAGCTTCCAGACCAAGGACTCCATTCAGACTTATTTGAACAACTGGATATCGGCTTACGTCTGCCTCGACCCTGCAGCTTCACAGACAACAAAGGCAAAGCTGCCCTTGGCCAATGCGCGTATTGATGTTTCCGAGATAGCAGGAAAGCCGGGCGCCTACCAGGCTGTCATTTTTGTTCGGCCCCATTTTCAAATGGAAGAACTCAAGGCCTCGATTCGAATGGTGGCCGAACTTCCGGCCCCGGCTGCTTAAGCACCGATCATTCGCGCAGTTAGGTAGGAACAACCGTAACCATTACTTGTGATCTGAAAGACGAACCCATGAATACAAAGACCGTCAATACCAGTGGTGATCTTTATGTCCTTACCATTCCGGATGTTCCCGGAAATAACCAGTTAAGTTTCGCTGATCTCGCGAAGGGCATCATCTGCGAGTCTTGGCATATTGGCGCTCAGCTTCCTATGCAGGTTGATATGGCGAATTCTGAGCGAACAGCCGGGCGTGTCCAGGTTTCTGACATGATGATTCGAAAGATGTCCGACCTCTCAACCTGCAAGCTCTGGCAGGCCTGTACGGCAGGCATTTCCTTTGCTGAGGTTCGTTTGCGAGTGGGACGAACCGGCGCAAGCGATTACTCTGCCCTAATGGATTGGGTCATGAAGAACGCCATGATTTCATCCATTAAAACAATTGGGAGTGGTGAAGGCGGGCTACCCATTGATGAGTTCATGATCAGTTTCACCTCGATCGAAATGACCTACTCCCAACAGGGACTCGATGCGGCTGTACTTGGTGGTACTGCCTTTAATTGGGATCTGGCAACGAATGGTCCTGTAAGTTAAAGCAGGCCCCCACAAGTAACTCGAATGCTTTTAGGCAAGGGGGCTCGCTATGGCTCAACTCTCCCAAGGGGGGAATGCACCATTATTTGACCGGCTCAGTCTAAGGGGGTTCTCTGCCCTTGGAAGCCAGTCGGCCGAATCTCGTCTCTCAGACACTGAAGCCTCTATCTACAGAGAGCTTCAGGCCATCACCCTGAGCCGATCTAGGTTGGATATTGAGACCTTCATCAAGACACCTAGGCTAACGGTGCTGGACTGGGGGCTTCCAGACCTCTCCGGCTTATCGGCCGAGCGTGCGGAGGACCGAGATCTTTGTGCCCGCGTGATTGTGCGCGCAATTGAAGCCTTCGAACCACGGCTCTCAAAACCAACTGTTCAACTTGCAGCCTATCGGCAAGGTCGAGACATTTGTCGATTTAGCCTTGCGGCAGAGCTTCGCTTAGGCATTATTCGCGAACGACTGATTTTTAACCTTGGGGGCGAGGCTGATGACGCCTGAGGCCACGACCCTTCAGTCTTACTATCTTGCCGAGCTAACGGCACTTCGGGAGCTCGGTGCCGAGTTCGCTCAGCGGCATCCAAAAATTGCGGGAGCACTTGACCTTGGCCCGGAGCAATCACAAGACCCCCATACCGAACGACTTATTGAGGCGTTTGCCTTCCTAACGGCGAGACTTCAGCTCGATCTTGATCGAGAGTTCCCTCGAATTGCTCAGTCGGTCATCGATCACCTCTGCCCAGCATTGCTGCAACCGACACCTTCCATGAGTATTGCAAGATTCGAATGGCAAGAGCGCTTACCTGGGGCAACGACCGGGCTGAGCATACCTGCCCAGACCATGCTGGCCGCTCGTTCCCAAGAGGGTGTTCTCATTCGTTTTCGAACAGGATGGGAGACCAGGCTCTTGCCAATGACGGTAGGGGCGCTTAAGCGTGAGGACGACGGGGCAGTCACTCTTTGCCTGCAAACCCTCGGCCAGGCCAACCTTGAAGACCTTGACCTCTCCCAGCTTCGCTTCTATCTGCATGGCGACTGGAGCACCTTGACACCACTTTTGGGCCTGCTGCTTGCCGACACCACCAAGGTCTCCGCGGGTACCGAGCTTGCTCAGCTTAGGGCTCTTCCATCGCCCCCCGCTCTTACCGGCTTGGGTGATAACGAGGGAATCCTTCCATGCCCGCCCTCTGCACATCCCGCCTATAGCCTTTTACAGGAGTACTTCGCCTTCCCGCACAAGTTTCATTTCATTACCTTGCAGGGCATTGAAAATCTGGGCGTGAAAGGCAAGACTCTGTTCATTCGCTTTCATCTTGGTCCCTCGTCGGCCCGCATAGCCAAGCTTAGCGAAGATAACTTTCAGCTCGGTTGTGTTCCAGTTGTGAATCTCTTTCAGCGTACCACCGAGCCCATACTTGTAACGGATGAGCGTCACGAATGGCTTGTAGTGGGAGATCATGATCAGGAGTCGAGCACCGAGATCCATAGCCTTGTTGAAGTCTCGCTCAGTCAACCTGGCGCCGACCGCCCAAACTTACTCTCGCCCTTTGGCGCGATGGGAGACTTCCGAGGCGACTCCAATCAGACGCTATGGATGGTTCGTCGTGACCAAAGCCTTCGTAAGGACATCACGGGGACTGACCTTTTCATTAGCTTTGTCGACCGCTCCCAGTCTCCTGTACGCCCCCCAAACACAACAATTTACGCCCAGGCCCTTTGTTGCAACAGAGGCCTTGCCGAGCAGGTTCCGGCCCAGACCCAGTGTCATATGGAGACGACCAATCTTGGGATTAAGGCAACACTTTTACTTACACCCTCCACGCAGAAGTCACCGCCTCTGGGAGGTGATGCGGCTTGGCGCCTAACCAGACTTGTACGGCTGCACCACGGCAATTTACTTGGGCCGAGTGCGCTTAGCCAGCTTCAAGCCCTACTACAGCTTTTTGCGGGGGATCAAAGAAGAGACTCGGAGCAGATTGCAGGGATTGTTGATGTTCAAGCAAGACGCGGGTTTCAACGACTTGGGCAGCAGCCTTGGGCGAGTATGCTACCTGGAACCGAGATTGATTTTCGAGTGGATCCGAAATCATTTTCTGCCGGCTCAGCAATGGTCTTCTCAGCAGTACTATCAAGGTTCTTCTCTCTGTACACCACAGTGAATAACTTCACGCAGACGAGCCTCTGGCAAGGGGATGACTGCCTGAAACGTTGGCCAGCCGCAACGGGCTACCAGGAGCTGCTCTAGTGTCCGTGCGCGTCGACAAGCTGCTTTCAGCGCCGCAGTCCTTTGATTTGCTTAAGGCCATTGCCCTGCTTGACCAAGAGGCGAGTCAAATGGGCTTTTCGCCCCTTGATTCACGTGATTCACAGCCTGCCCGAGAGACGAAGGGCAGGCAGACGGTTCGTCTCTCTGGTCAATCGAGTCTGGGTTTTGTACCAAGCGACGTCTCGGCGATAAGCTCATCGCCTGAAACTGGAGAAGCGTTTAAGCTTTTAACAGCCGTCCTGAGCCTTGCCGGTAACACTGGCCCCTTACCACTGGCCTTCACCGAAGAGCTTATCGCACGAAATGCGAATCAAGACTTTGCCACACGCGACTTTCTCGATCTCTTTCATCACCGACTCCTAAGGCTCTTTTACCTTATTCGCAAGCGCTCTCACCCGGGCCTCTCCATTCAAGACCCTTGGCAGTCTGCCGTTCCCCGACTTGTGAGCCATCTTGCCAATCTCCCCTCAGGAAGATCCGGGCGAAGTGAAGATCCCCCGGCAACCTATCCCCGCCATTCCTCTCTTCTTGCGATGGAACCTCGGTCGGTTGTGGGTCTCCGTCAGTACTTGTTCGACCGTCTAGGTATAGGCTTTGAGATTGAATCCTTTGTTGGGCGTTGGCAAGTCCTTAAGGGGGGTTTTGTAAATCGCTTAGGCTCGTCCACCAGTGAACCCACAAGCGCTCATGGCCACCAAGCCATACTAGGTCGAAATGCCATTCTTGGTCAGCGCGTCATGGTGCCAACCCATGGCATCCGACTCACTGCAGGGCCGATACCAAGCAAGATCATTCAAGACCTGCTTCCCGGTGCCCCTCACCACAACAAACTTAAAGCGTGTCTCATTCAGTACCTTCCCTCCCCCACACGTGTTGAGGTGAGCCTTTGGCCACTTAGAGCAAGCATTCCACGACCTATCCTCGCCGCCAAGGCCAATCTTCGATTAGGGCAGACGGCCTGGCTTGTGTCGAAGGTTAAACAGGCGGCACGTCCAAGCGCAAGTCGCTTCGAGATTGAGACCCTCACTCTACGCAGTGGGTTTGCCTCGAATGAGGTTAGCGCATGAGGCAAGGCTATCGCCAGACGGGAAACGTGGCCACCCTACAAACAGGGCTTACGGGCGCCCCGCTACTCGTCACCGAACTGCAGGCAAACGAATGCCTATCTGAGCCCTTTTCTGTGCATCTAAAGATGAAGTCTGAGAATGCCAGCATAGACACGGCTGGCCTCATCGGACAAAAAGTGAGTGTCACCATTTGCCTGTCAAACGGCGCACAGCGCTTTTTTCACGGCTTGTTTAAGGCAGTGGGCTTTGAGACAGTCGATGCGGCTTTTGCCTACTACACCGCGGAGATTGTTCCCGAGCTCTCGCGTATGGAATTCGATCGAGATCGACGTATCTTTCAGAATTTGTCGGTGGTTGAGATTATTGAGCAGTACCTTCAACGCTACTCACTCGTCTTTGAAAAGCGATTAATTGGTGCCTACCCGAGCAGGGAATACTGCGTTCAATACGACGAGTCGCCCCTTCACTTTCTTAGCCGACTGATGCAGGACGAGGGTATCTGGTACTTTTTTAAGCAAACGACCAATGGCTGCAGCATTGTTCTTGCAGATCACAACGCTGCCTTTAGCCCGGAGGGTCCCCAGGAACCACTGGTCTATCAAGGACGGCAAACAGAGGCATTCTCCGAGAACGCCATTTTGTCTCTTAAACAAATGAGCCAAATGGTTACCCAGGCATGGGCTGTCTCCGACTACAACATGCTTACCCCGACAACGAATCTTGCGGCTGAATCCAAAGGTCAGTCCGGTCTGGGTCGCTGGTTCGAGTACCCGGCCCCAGGCGCTACGCCCACCATGACTGCCTCCTCCGCGCAGCGCCTTGCCAATGCCAGCCAAATCGCGGCCTCCACGACCTGTTTTGAAACCATTCGCTGCGAGCTCACGGCCGGAACCCCGGTTGAGGTAACCGAGCATCCGTCGTCTCTTATCAACACAAACTACGTGGTGCAATCGATTACACACACGCTGCAAGATGAGACCTATTGGAATGAGTGTCGCGCCTTTCGTCAGTCACTGCCCTTCGACCAAGGCGTAGCCTTAAAAAACCTCGGATCAGCGGGAATCACTCGGCTGTGGTTGTTGGACCAAGCGACGAAAAAATATGGGTCGATGAGCTCGGTCGCGTCCGGGTGCGCTTCTTTTGGGATCAACACAGTCCGA
>JAURCW010000205.1 GCA_030828265.1 Burkholderiales bacterium
CCTGCTTTAAGAGCGCATCAAGCTGCGGGTTGGGCTGAGGCGCCTTGGGCTTTGAGAGCTCGGCAAAACGCTTGGTGTCCTCTTCGGCCTGCTTGGCCATCGACTCTTCCTGCTTCTTCAGAGATGCCGCGAGCTCATCCACACGCGCTGCAATTTGTTGGTAGGTCTGTGCAATCTCCTCGTTGCGCTTGGCCATGCCCATAAGGTCTTGGTTCATGCCACGCACCGACTCCAGGCTGTCACGAAACTCAATAAGCTGGGTGCCCATCTTGATGAGCAAAATGTCAGACTGGGAAATTTTGCTTCCCATTTGCACGGCCATGGCAGCAAAGACACCGGCACCCGCCAGAATGAAAACCACCGAGGCGGCAAGCAGAAAACCCGTAATTTTTTGGCCCTGGGTTGCTCCCTTGGTCAGGCGACCTGTGGCTTCGAATAAAGATTTGTGTGTGGTTGAGGCCGAGCTTGCAGCCTTATTCGCCACTTCGGCTGCGTCAAGAACGGTGGAGATGATGGTCTGCAGCTGCTCGGCAGCCTTCTCCGCCTCTTTCTTGGCCTGAAGGTGTGCTTTTTCAGCGGCACGAAAATCGGCCTCGGCCGCCTTGAGTTCTTGAACTAAAGCGGGGTCGATGGGCTCTTGCTCAATGGCCTCCTCGATCTCATCGGCAAGGGGCTCTTCGCCCGTGGCCTGCTCCGCGCCTTGCGCCTCAGAGGCCTCCTGCTCCAGTTCTTTCTCGTCTACTCCGGACTTTTCTTCTGCCATGGTCTTACCTTTCTAATTCGAGACACAGCACTCACGCCTGGCCCCGCACTGGCCAACGGCCCAGCGCTACTCGAAGCAACCGATACCATTACCAATCCCTTTCGTATATCGGCAGTTTGCTCACGAATTACAGTGAGTCGCTGCTTTATTTGTTCGACATCCCCAAAATAGGCTACGGGCTCAAAGACGGGCTTGGGTACCTTGCGTAGCAGTTCGTCAATACGGCTTGGCTTACGACTGCCCCAATGTCCGGAATTCGCGCGACGAAGCGCCTCTTCGGGAAGCTCGATGCGGCCTCGTTCCACGATGGCTTTTTCAAGCGAGACAAAGCCCGATGCCTTGCCTGAAGGGGCCTGGCCGCCCTGATTGCGATCGTTAATGGCCTCGGCATCACCCCCGCCTTGGTAGCGGTCATTGAAAGCTTCTGGGCCGCCAGCGCCCTCGAAACGGTCCTCGATGGGCTTTGCATCTCCTCCCCCTTGGAAACGGTCGTTTATGGCGTTACCAGCACCCGCGCCCGAGAACTTATCGTTAATGGTAGCCGTATCCCCACCACCCTCCGTGCGATCTTGAAAGCCTTCACGTTGAAGGCTTGGGCCTTCGGCAGACGTTTGCTTCTGGGCCTCGGGCCCGCCCTGGTAGTTATCTTTAATGGCAGCGCCTGCCTGCCCGGCGGCATAACGGTCCTCAAGGCCCGCCTGACCTTGGCCCGCTGCGTAACGGTCGGCTGCCCCCGTCGACTCAGCCCCCGACTCAAATCGATCGCCTGTGTTACCACGAGCGGCAGTAACAAAACGGTCGCGACCATAGCCCGAGGACGGGCCGGATGCAGCGGATTCGAAATCATCTTGAATGGAACGGGTCTCGGAGCTTTGAGGAATAGCCTTGCGGCTCACCGCCACCGTGCCTCCTTCAACCACAGTCACCTCGTGGGCATTGTTCGAGCGAATAATCTCGCCCGCCTTGTTGCTCCACTTTAGGCGCCGCTTGGGTCGTGGCGCCACCTGGCCTTCAGCGCCACTGGTAGCTGTACTGGGTTGTCCTGCTTGGCCTACGGCCAGATCGTCTTCCATTGCTTGGGGCTCCTGATGCGTCGGTGACCCTTGCAAAAAGTCACGCCTAATTAGGGATTCGGCAGCAAGGGGCGAATTTTAGAGGCCTCTCGTAACCACATGTCACGGGGAAGTCCGGGCTGCGCCATGAAACGCTGTGCCTGCTCCATGGATTCAAAGGGTCCCGATACAAGTACAAAGTTAGGCGATTGACTGCCAGGCGCACGACGAAGTTCCAAAAGCCTTGCCTGACGGAGCACTGGGCGGCTTCTCCAGAAGACCTCCACATTGCCACGACTCGGTGAGGCAATGTGCTGAACATAAAAACCCGCGGTAAGGTCAGTCAGTATCTCGGGGCGTGCCACGCCCCTGGATGGCGCCGTGGCAGCGGGAGCTGCAGGCGTCGGCGCTACCCGCGCTGTTGGTGGAGGAGGCGGCGGCATTGAGGTAGCCGAATTAACCGTATTCGGGGCAAGACGAACGGCGGGATCGGTTTCTTGGCGCTCGGGTAAAGGGCCCTTCACAATAAACTGACGCTGACCGGCAGGTGTTGCAGGTGCCACAGGCG
>JAURCW010000116.1 GCA_030828265.1 Burkholderiales bacterium
CGAGCCCTATGGCAGGCCATGTACCAAGGCCATCCCTATGGAGCCCTGTTTACAGAGGCCTCCCTTCAAGCGCTTTCGCGCGATCATCTTCTTGCCTTTCATGGCTTTTATTGGAAGCCCGAGCGAATGAGCATCGCCATTGTGGGCAATCTTGGCCTCTCCGAAGCGAAGCAAGTTGTTGAGCGTACGCAGGCTTTGCTGAAGCCAAGTACGTCCGAGAGGGACCAGACGCTTGCAACCCTCACCAATTTCCGGTCAAGCCTTGGGCCAGCGCCCAAGGCAGGGCAGTCAGCCAGTACGATTACCATCGACCATCCCGCAAGTCAGGCGCATATTTGGATGGGGCTTCCATTGCTTGCTCGGCACGAGCTTGACGACTACTTCCCACTTCTCGTCGCAAATCATGTCCTTGGGGGCGGCGGCTTTGTCTCTCGTCTTACCAAAGAGATTCGAGAAAAGCGTGGCATGGCTTACAGCGTCTTTTCCGCCATTCAGCCTTTGGCGCAGACAGGGCCCTTTTTTCTTGGCCTGCAGACGCAAGGTGCACAGGCTCCTGAAGCCGTGAAGGTTGTGAATGAGACCCTGGCGAACTTCATTGCCCAAGGTCCCTCCGAGGAGGAGTTGGTTGCCGCGAAGAAGAATCTTATTGGAGGCTTTGCCTTGCGGCTTGATAGCAATCGCAAGCTTCTTGATAACCTTGCCGGCGTTAATTTCTACAGGCTTCCTGTCAATTACCTCGATACCTGGACAGATCGTATCGATCTCGTGACCCAAGAGGACATTCAAAACGTGCTTAGGCAACGTTTCGAGGGCCGCGGCATGGTGACGGTCATTGTGGCGGGCCAGCCCGGCCCTTAAGCCAACTAAGGCACCCAAGGCATGGGACAGGTTCGCATTATTGGGGGCCAGTGGCGGCGTCGAACACTTCAGGTGCCCGATCGCCCTGGCCTGAGGCCCACCCCCGATCGAGCTCGAGAGACCGTCTTCAACTGGCTTGAGTCGTGGCTTCCCTATCAATGGTCCGACACACGAGTTCTGGACGCCTTTGCCGGTTCGGGGGCTCTTGGGATTGAATCCGCGTCGCGAGGAGCCCAACAGGTCATTCTCGTCGATTCCGACCGTATTGCCACGCAGTGTATTCAGACTGCTATTGACGACCTCAGAGCAGGTCCGCTTGTCCGGGTCATGAATGCTAGCCTCTATGCCCTTGCCAGAGGCGGGCCCGATGGGCCACTTGGGGGTTTGTTCGACCTCGTCTTTGTTGACCCCCCCTTTAAAGAAGAAGCACAGGACCAAGCCCTTGCAGTGATTCGTCCTCTTTTGGCGCCTGAGGCCATGGTGGTGCTTGAGTCACCGCGAGCGTGGCCCACCTGCGTGGGCCAAGAGGAGTCTGCTCTATGGCAATGCCATCGCCAGGCAAGCGCAGGCCAGTCCCATCAGAGTCTGCTTAGCCGGTCTTTGTCCTAAGGAGTTCGGGTCGACCCTGCTGATCAAGCTTTCGAATGAGCCACTCTTCCACCGAGGGAAAGACAAACTTGCTGACATCGCCACCAAGCATGGCGATCTCTCGAACAATAGAGCCGGAGATGAATTGGTACTGATCGGAGGGGGTCAGAAACATGGTCTCTACATCAGGTAGAAGATAACGGTTCATCCCGGCAAGCTGAAACTCGTATTCAAAATCGGAGACTGCCCTAAGGCCGCGAATAATGACCTTGGCATCGTGGTCGCGTACAAAATCTTTGAGTAAGCCTTGAAACCCATAGACCGTGACATTGGGGTAATGACCGAGGATTTCCTTGGCAATCTGGACGCGCTCCGACAAGGAGAAAAAAGGACGCTTAGAGCGACTATCTGCCACACCAACTACGAGGTGATCGAATAATCGAGAGGCCCGGCGCACAAGGTCTTCGTGCCCTCGAGTCAAGGGGTCAAACGTGCCTGGGTAGACGGCAGTTGTCATGCCTCCGCTCCTTTCTTGTCCTCAAAAGGTGGGTCAGTCTAACCCGGGATAACCCGAAGGTCCAGCAGCCAAGAGTCCCAGGGCAAACTAAGCCCCAAGCAGGTAATGGTCGGCCAGTAAGAAGGCGAAGAGCAGCGCGAGGTAATTAATTGAATATCTGAAGGTTTTTTTGGCTAAGGCCTCTGAATACTGCTTGTAGAGGCTGTAAGACAGCAGGCTAAACCAGCCTCCCAAGGCAAGGGCCGAAACCAGGTAGATCCAACTGGCCATGCCCATGGCCACTGGCAAGACAGTGGTGGCCACCAGCAACAAGGTGTAAAGCAAAATCTGCAGTCGGGTGAACTCCGAGCCATGGGTAACCGGCAACATGGGCAGGCCTGAGCGCTTGTAATCGTCCACCCGGTAAAGGGCAAGCGCCCAGAAGTGCGGTGGGGTCCAGACAAAAATAATCAGGAACAACACCCAGGCCTCAGGAGGGGCCTGATTGGCCACCGCCGCCCAGCCTAGAACGGGGGGCATGGCCCCGGACGCACCGCCAATGACGATGTTTTGGGGCGTGAGCGGTTTGAGAAGCATGGTGTAAACAATGGCGTAGCCTACGAAGGTGGCCAAAGTAAGCCATGCGGTGAGCGCATTCACCCAGGTAAACAAAATGAATAGGCCGAGGCCACCGAGCAGGCCAGAGAACACGAAGACCTGCGTCACTGTGAGCGTGCCCGAGGGCAGCGGGCGCCATGAGGTGCGCGCCATCTTGGCGTCGATATGGCTTTCAACCAGGCAGTTCACGGCGGCGGCGGCCCCGGCGACCAGACCAATGCCTAGGGTCGCAAGGAGTACAAGGCTGAGACTGGGTAGCTCGGGCTGGGCCAAAAGCATACCAATGACCGCGCAAAATAGAATCAGCGCATTGACCCGTGGCTTGGTGAGCACGTAATACTGCTTAAGTAAGGAGCTTGGCTGGGAAGGCGCAGAGAGGGTGGTCATGGCTTTCTTGTTGATTCTTCAATTAATTTTGATTCTTAGCCTATGCGTGAAGCCTTTAAAAGCCGAATCAAATCCTTCTTCATTTTCGCAGGATCTGGATCCTGAGGAAAACGCATCATTAAATTTCCTAAGGGATCGACAAGCCAGAAGCTTGTCTCCGCGCTTAAGGGATTGAGACTCTCAAGCTCCGAAACAGTCTTTGAGCTTACACCCTGCAGACTGACCTGCCCGGAGAGCTGCGCTGGAAGTTGCACCTGCTGCGACCAAGCTGTCTGCACCGCCTCTGGGCTTACCCCAAGCACCCAAGTGCCCTGATAGTCTGTTAGCACGGCCTGATCGGGCGAGGTGTTGTCAGTTACCAGCCAGAGTCTCTCAACACGGTCTCGGTCACGACCCGTTGTTAGACGCACCTGACGCATTATCCATAGGGCCTTTTGGCAGTCTTCCCCACAGTTTGAAGGACCAACACGAATAATGAGCCACCTCCCCCGAAAGTCTTCAAGTCGATCGAGCGTTGCGCGGGGCTCAGACCCTTCGGTTACGCGAAGCACATCAAGAAAGCCAGACTCGGTCTCGGGCTTGATCAAGGGGGTTATGGGCAGCGCAGCTAAGTTTCGCTGGGGCTGAACCAGAGCGCCGTAGTTGGTTCGCTCGTCGGGTCGAACGCCGTAGTAAAACATGTAAGAGAGCACAACCGGCGCAATGCAGACAGCAACGATTAGCCAAAGCGTAAATCGAGATCTCATGTTGTCCTTTCTTTATGAACCATGATCTAGGCGTCGGCTGCTATGGTTTTTCGCCCAAGCTTCCAGGCAAAGAATAACGCGACCAGGGTTAGCAATACCCACTGAAAGGCATACCCATAGTGCTTGGCCACGTCGTCTTGGGCGAGCCGGGGAGGTTGTTGAACCAGGCCGTCGTCGAGTGGGCTTGTTGCCCAGAAAATCACAGGCCAGACCCTAAGGGTGTCATTAGGTAGGAGGCGACCTAACCGCTCCTCGGCTGCCTCCGCATCGAAGTTCTGCCAAAGAGCCCCTTGACGTAGTACCTCATCATTTTCAGACAGCTCCACGCGGCGCATTAGGCTCTGATGGGCAACGACCTCAAAGCCCTGATCCAGGGTCGCCTGATTGGGCGGATGGACAGCCGCCTGAATAAAAGGCTCTGCAGACGGGCCTTGGCTGCCTGGCATCTTTGACGCCCAACCTCGGTTCACCCAGGCAACCGAACCGTCCTCAAGGAGCAAAGCGGTAAGCACGTGAACCCCCGCGCGCCCGTTAAGGGCCCGGTTATCAAGAAAAATTTGAGAGCCACCAATCCACTCACCCCCCTTAATACGGTAGGTCTTCTGATCCAAGGAGTCCGCTGTTTTTTCCAGCGACCATAAAAGGCCAGGCCCTCCTAACCGGGTTGAGGTCTTAGATCCCGAGCCAAGGGAGTTGGTTTGGGTTGCGCGCTCGATTTGTTGCTCCTTGTACTGCGCTCGACTCCACTGCCAATGAGCTAGAACAAGCCCAAGAAGGGCTAAGCCAAAACAAACCAGA
>JAURCW010000033.1 GCA_030828265.1 Burkholderiales bacterium
AAGACCTGCGAGTAGGTTGGCTTCGATACGCCAGCGGATTTGAGCCCCTCAGCCGGATTGAACTTCCCTGGGCCATGGTAGGCAATGGGATCTTCTTCAGCACGTTCATACCCCCTGCCCTTGCGGGTAATGACATGAAGAAACTGAGGGCCTTTCAACTCGCGAAGATTCTCAAGCGCCGGAATAAGTGCATCAAGGTCGTGACCATCGATGGGCCCGAAATAGTTAAAACCAAACTCCTCAAAAAGCGTGCTTGGAGAAATAAGACTCTTTGCGCCGCCCTCAAGTCGTCGTGCGATCTCAAGAACGGGAGGCACTACGCCTAAGACCTGCTTACCAAGTTCACGGGCGGCGGAATAAAAGCGCCCGGTGAGGAGCCGCGCGAGATAGTTGCTCATTGCACCAACCGGTGGCGAGATGGACATCTCGTTGTCATTCAAGATAACTAAGAGGTCGATCTCTTTATGAATGCCCGCGTTGTTCATGGCCTCATAGGCCATACCGGCACTCATTGCACCATCACCAATCACGGCAATATGGCGACGTCGATTCGGGCCCTGGTGCTCACCCTTTTGCTTGGATCCGAGCGCCATGCCAAGGGCGGCAGAAATGGAGGTGGAGGAGTGTGCCGTTCCGAAGGCGTCGTACTCGCTTTCGCAACGTCGAGGAAAACCAGAAATTCCATCGAGCTGACGAAGACCCGCCATTGCCTCTCGGCGGCCCGTGAGTATCTTATGGGGATAGCTCTGATGGCCCACATCCCAGACCAGCCTATCGTAGGGTGTCTGGTAGACGTGATGAATCGCAATACTTAACTCGACCGTACCGAGGTTTGAGGACAAATGCCCACCCGTGCTTGCAACCGAGTGCAGCAGAAACTCTCGAAGTTCATCGGCCAGTGTTTTGAGCTGGCGACGATTAAGGTCTCGAAGATCAAGCGGACTCTGAACGGTCTCTAATAATGTGGTCATAACTCTCCCCCTGCAGCCTCAACAATGAACTAGTGTTGCCGGTGCGTCAATGCATGAGCCAAATCGCGCAAGGCGTCGGCTTTTTCATCAAGAGCCTGAATATGGGCAAATGCTGAGAGGTGCAGGCGATTGGCCAACGCTTGGGTCTGGTCAATGCCCAGCAGTTTTACAAATGTGGGTTTTTCCGCCTGCGCGTCTTTACCGGCTGTTTTACCAAGCACCTGGGTTGAGGCACTCACGTCAAGCAGATCATCAAGTACCTGAAAGGCGAGGCCCAGATCCATCGCGAAGGACCGGATCGATGCATACCGCGGCGACTCTGCGGCTTGGAAACCAAGACCAAGTAATGCCCCCGACTCAGCAGCTGCAAGAATAAGCGCTCCTGTTTTGAGGCTGTGCATCTCTTCGAGTTCAGGCTGCTGCATGGCCTGGGCCACGCGATGAATATCGATGGCCTGACCACCGGCCATTCCGCGCGCACCGGTTGCCAAACTTAAAACCCTCAGAATTTGCACTTTGGTCGAATCATCAAGACCCCTGGCATCGGTCACGAGCTCAAAGGCTAAGGTTTGCAGAGCATCACCAACCAGTAAGGCCGTTGCTTCGTCGAAGGCAACATGCACCGTCGGCTTACCGCGGCGCAGGGCGTCGTTGTCCATGCAGGGCATGTCATCGTGAACGAGTGAAAACGCATGAATGCATTCAAGAGCGCAGGCAACATCAAGGCAGCCCTCGGAAAGGGGCTGATGCCCGACCGCCTGAGCGGACGCCATCACCAAAAGGCCTCGAGCCCTCTTCCCGCCCCCAAGTACGCCATGGGCCATGGCCTGCCAAAGCCGATCCAAACTCTCCTGGCAGGGTAGGGTCTTCGCAAGGCCCGTAGGATGGAGATGATGAGAGAGACGCGTCTCGATGGCCTTACGCCAAGAGGCCAAGTCGGTCTTGCCCAGAGAGCTTTCAAGCTTAGTCAAGGAAGCGGCCCACCCAATCGTTAAGAAGACACTGGCCCATCGTCTGGAAGAAAGGTCTGACGAGGAACCGACCGACGACCTTGCTCATCTATAAGCTCGATCTGGGTCTGAACAGCTTCGAGCAACGCCTTGGCATGGGCAAGTAGCAGGCCTCCTCGCTGATAAGCCGCAAGAGAATCGGCAAGCGAGAGCTCATTGGAATCAAGAGAAGCGGAAATCTGCTCGAGTTCCGCCATGGCCTGCTCAAAACTCATGTTTTGAATGGACTCAAGGGCTTCTTGGCCCTGATTTTCGAGCCCAACGGCCTTGGAATGGTCTTTTTTTGCCATAAGGGCTTCATTTTAGACGACTATTCAAGCGAGCCTTCGCCGCCTCGACTAGTAATAAGGCTAAACTAGAAGGCTTTCTTTTTAAGGGAGGGAGTCTGATGTCGGATGTCGGAACCTTTTCTAGGCTTGCACCAAGTCCAGCACAACTTCCAGTGCATAGCTATTTTAGCCAGTCCGTGCTCAATCTTGAGCTCGAGCGTTGTTTTAAAGCAGGCCCTGGTTATGTCGGCCATCGACTGATGGTGGACGAAGCTGGCCGATTCCATACGCTAGCGTTTGAGGACCATGGTCGAGTTCTCGTCCATAACAACGGTGGAATCGAACTCTTGTCGAATGTATGCAGACATCGGCAGGCCGTCATGCTTGAAGGCCGAGGCCAGGCCGACTCAATCGTCTGCCCGCTTCATCGCTGGACCTACAACTTGCAGGGTGAGCTCATTGGTGCGCCCCATTTTGACGAGGATCCTTGTCGCCACCTGAAGCGCCAAGCACTCAATGAGTGGAACGGCCTACTTTTTGAGGGGCCCAAGGCCCTGATTGACGAGCTAAAAGACGTGCCTTTTTTTGACCAGCTTAATTTTGAAGGCTATGTTTTTCATAGCCAACAAGAGCACATCTGCCATTACAACTGGAAGAGCTTTGTTGAGGTCTACATGGATGACTACCATGTCGTGCCCTTCCACCCAGGCCTTGGTCAGTTTGTTAATTGCGAGCAACTACGTTGGCATTTTGGAGAGAACTACAACATACAGGCTGTTGGCTTAAGTAGCCTTGAGAGCGGGCCCACACCTGTTTACAAGCGCTGGCAAAACGAAGTGCTTCGTATGCATGACCAGAAGCTGCCTCGGTTCGGTGCCATCTGGATGACCATCTACCCCAACATCATGGTGGAGTGGTATCCCAAGGTATTGGTTGTAAGCAGTCTACATCCCGTTGGCCCTCAAGAAACGCGCAATATTGTTGAGTTTTACTACCCCGAGGAAATCGCTTTTTTTGAGCCGAGCTACATTGAGGCTCAGCAGGCCGCCTATAACGAGACTGTTATCGAGGACGACGAAATTGCGATCCGTATGGACCGTGGTCGCAAAGCCCTCTTGCAACGAGGTCGTAACGAAATCGGTCCCTACCACTCGCCCATGGAGGATGGCATGCTTCACTTCCACGAATACCTCCGCCGCTCGCTCGGCGACGAGATCTTTGATGAATCCGCTTATCACCGCAGCTGAGCTTGTTGCCCAGGAAGGGCACGTGATTGTTGTTGATGTTCGTCACGACCTGAACGATCCAACCGCAGGACTTCGAGCGTACGCTTCCGGGCATTTACCTCAGGCTGTTTTTTTGTCCGTCGATGAAGATCTATCGGGCGAGCCCACAGGACTCAATGGGGGGCGCCACCCTCTTCCTCGTCCGGACGATTTTGTTGCCAGGCTTAATGCCATTGGCGGTACGGACGAAACCCTCTTCATCGCCTATGACGATTCGGGCGGCGCTTTTGCAGCTCGCTTTTGGTGGCTCTGCCGCTGGATAGGGCATCTTAAAGTTGGCGTTCTTAATGGCGGCCTGAAGGCCTGGACAACTGCAGGCGGATTGCTTCAAGCCGATGAGCCACAAGCAAGTGCCAATCCTGGCCCGAAAAGAGCGGGAAAGATAGCGCTGCGTCCAAGCCTGACCCCACGATGGAACCTGGAGACCATGGAGGCCTGGGTGGCTTCGGGCTCCTCGCCTGAAATTGCCTTGGTTCTTGATGCTCGAAGTCTTGAAAGGTATCGAGGTGACCATGAACCCTTGGACCCTGTCGCCGGGCACATTCCAGGCGCTGTGTGTCGGCCGTCGTCCAGCAACCTCGATGCTGACGGCTGCTTTAAGGCCCCCAGCCAGTTGCGTGACGAGTTTGAGCAGCTGCTTCAGGGACGAGATCCGACCGAGGTTATTCACAGCTGCGGCTCCGGAATCACGGCCTGCCACAACCTGCTTGCCATGGAGGCAGCTGGCCTTACCGGAAGCTCGCTCTACCCTGGGTCATGGAGCGAATGGTGTGCAGCATCGCACCGGCCCGTCGCAGTAGGCTAGCCGTGCTCGAACGTCGTTTTTTTCAGGCGGCCGCCGCCTTCCTTTTTGTTCTGCTTACTGCGAGCCTTACAGGCTGTGGGCAGGTTATGGATCGTATTCAAGGTAAGCCTGAGGAGAAGCTCAGCTCCAAGGGCACGTCAAGCTCAGCAGGCAGTCCATCGCCTTCAGCCCGTCCGCCAATCCAAGAATCGCAAGAGCATTCGCCATCGGCAGAGCAGACCGCAGCTTCCTCATCAACCCCCGCCCAAAGGCCCGCTGCGACCACCACCGCAGCCCCTATGACGGCGCCAACAGCCACTGAGCTTAAGCCACCCAATAAGCTGTCTGTCGAGGTGCATCCACCTCCCCAAGGCACATCAAGCACAACGACAATCTATCGATCGTCGGACGCTCGACGTCCATAGCCAAACGCAGAGCCGTCCACAATCCGAATCTGAAGTCGCGATTCAATACCAGGATCACGCTCAAGCAGAAGGTCTGAGAAGATGGCGCGAAAGACATCTGCGCTAAGGGACTGATAGACCTGCCTGGGAAGGTCGATGGCAATCGTTGCCTGGCCGTTCATTCTTAAATCGCTGCGCAGTAAGAGTGTAAACGCCAGCAGCTTTGACTCGGGGCTTGCCTCTTCTTCAAACTCAACGCTCTTCCAGCTTGCGTCCAAAACTAAGAGCCTCCTGAAATAAGGTCACGAGTGAACTGCATGCCGAAGCGACTCGCACCGTGACCTTCCGGTAACGGACGTTGATCTTGCCGAGGGATGGTAATGACGCCAATCGTAATGACCGGTGGCAGGCCCTTGTTCTCTGCGCGTTGCTCATTCGAGGCAAAGGACGCCTCGGGTTCTAGCGACCCACCGTCTTCGCCGAGCTGACGGGTCAGGCGGTTGACCTCCACGATGGCTGCAAAGGTTGTGGTTCCAGCAAAACGACGGTCTTGTCGGCTGACGGTACCTGTCTTGCCCTGGATAGGACAGGGCGCCTTACATCCCCTTTGAAAGCTCGCAAGAAAAGCGCTGTGCCCTGTGCCAGCCCCATCCCAGCCTGGCTCAGGACCAATCATGACCCGCGCCATCGCCCCTCGAACCTGGCGAGCCGCCTGCTGCTGCCGCAACTGGCGAAGGGGCAAGCCCTGCTGGGACCGATCTGTGGATGGCACCACCAAGACGGGGTTCAGCGGTGCCATTCCCCGTGACATGCGCTCAATCTGTCCGGCAAGGCTCGCGAGCCCCAAGGCCGACACCCGGTTATCCCCCGCACCAAGAACAGACTGGACGGCCGCCGACGCCGCAAAATAAGGCTCACGAATCTGGGTGATTCCTCCGGCATCGCGAATTGCGTTGTAGCTCGACCAGTTCAGCACAGAGGACCCCGAGCCACCCGCGGAGCCAACGGGCGGCAAGGCGCGGAAATAACCGGTATAGCCCATGACCTCCGAGCTGGCACCTGAGAGGCGCACTCGCCCGCAATCATCGCCTGCCTTCTCACAGTACTGATTCCATCCCAGATCGGTTGCAAGAGTCTGGGCACGCCGTGCCATGGCGCACTCGATGGTCTGCCCGATACCAGAACGCGCCCTAAGGTCGCAAAGGGCAAGCCGCTCCCACCATTCGTTGCGCTTAAGGCTGCGTCCATCCAGTTGCCCCGAGGTCTTGACCTGGAGCGCGAGCTCGCTGCGCTCACTTGCCCGGGTGGACGGCATCTCACTGAAGGCCAAGGCATAGAAGAGCTTTGCAATTGATGCCGGGGGTACCGGTAAGGACAGCGGCGCAAGGGCCCCTTCAACCCGTGGATTGAACCCTGAGGATGGGGTGCACTGGCCGAAACACCGCACGCCGAGCACCTGTTGGCCGCGAGGATCCATAACCACGACAATCGCTGTCTGATGCTGGCTGGCATTCGGCCACGAAGCCCAAGAACAGTCAATACGATCTTTGAGGCAATCGCCGTAGCCATCGAGGACGGACTGCACAGCGGGATGAAGCGTGAGTTCAAGGCTTCTTGCCTCAAGCGTGGCGTCACGAACCGACTCGGAAACAAAAAGCCTTGAATAAACGAAGTTAACAAGCTCCCGACTTGAGCTCCCGAACGCCAGCGCGCTGCCAAGACCCATCCCCTCCTCCAGACAGTAGCCCGCGGGACCCTTCAAGTAGACGAGTTTCTGGTCGGGCGAACGTATACGCAGGCAAGGGGGCTTCGCATCCCATGCGACCCGCTCGGTGAGGAGCTGCGAAAGACTCTGTTCGAGGGCCGGCTCTGAAAGCGACTGATTGGATTCGAGCAAGAAGGGGGAGCGCATGACCAGATCGGCATCTACAAAAAAAGCACGGCAACCCTTCCCACCCCCCTCGGACCAGGCTATAAAGGCAACAGCTAGTCGTCCTGCCGCCTCATTCCTGGAGAGATTGAACTGCCCTGCCAGTCGCCCGGCTAAGACTTCTTGCTGACGAGCAGGACAGCTCACTGAATAAGGTGGGGTAGCCCCCCCCCTGCCCCCGAACCAAAGAAGACGGCTCAAAAGGCCAGACTCATTTACGGGCGAAGGATCGGCAGCAGGCTTGAGGACGATTGACAAGGGCTCCCGAAGCGACGAGACCAGCCTTGTTAGTCGCTCCACACGATCGAGCGGAATAAAAGTATCGACGTCTGCGTAAGGCCGGCCCGCAAAACGATCAAAATAACTTGCCACTAAAACAAATAAAACCAGGCAGAGAGCCGCCAAGATCCCAATGGTCCCGCGCAGAAGGTGCTTTGAGAAGGTCACGGTAAAGACCCACTTTGCCGCATGGGCCTACTTTCGGAAAGATACTCTGCCATACCCAATGCACCCAGCCCCAGGGCAACCGAGATCATCGAGGACCAGCCCATGCTTAAAACCGGCAGACCGAGGCCCGTAAGCGGTATCAAGCGCCAGTTGCCTAGAAAGGTAATAGCCGTCTGAACAAGTGACGAAAAAAGCAGAAAAAAGGCCACCGCATAAACCAGAGGAACAAGCACCCCACCCTTGGCTAGACCAAGACCTGCGCGCACCATCAATAAGAAATAACCCAGAACCAGGATTGCAAAAAGAAAAACCGTTAATGACTCGCCAAAGACTCCAGTAAGGAGAACTGGAAAATAGTCACTCAGGACTTGAATCGGAAGACAGGAACCCTCATTGCTACACCAGCGCAAGGAGCCTAGGCCATAGCCTGATGCAGGAGCTGCCTCCGAAAACTTAATAAGTCGAGCGAAGTCGCTGACAGCGGCTGTCATGGGTGAGAGCATGAGGTCGATTCGGCCTTGAACTTTATCGGTCACGAATGCTAAGCCGATGGCGGCCAGACCAAAGCCCGAGACAACAAACACCATTCGTAATCCGAAAAGTAAAAAGACAAGGCCGAAAACAACGGCTGCCGCAACAAGGCTTCCCCCAAGATCACTAAAAACAAGCGCGGCAAGTCCAATCACCAAAAGTCCAACAAAAAACATGAGGCCAAAGGCTTTAAGAAGCTCGGCCGCGACAACGGACCTGGGTTTAAGCTTCTCGGAGCTTAGAAACAGACTCAAGCAACCCGATGCCAAGCCCACAACGGTAAAGGCCTTGGGAACGTGCAGCCGAGTCAGGTAGGCCTGCCGAGCGTACAAGCTGGTGACAATTCCGGCAAAGCCTGCCATGGCAAGTTTCATGGCCTCAGAGCCAGCGGCAGGACTTACTAGGCTATAAAGGCCGGTTGCAAGTCCAAACATAAGAAAGCTCATCACAATGAAATGGTCAGAGATCCAACGAAGAGCCCTTGTAACGAGTCGTTCTTGAAAAATGACAAAAGCCAGAAAAAGGCATGGCATCGCAACGCCAACAAGGTAAACCAAAATCTGTCGCTCTAGGGCATACGCAAACGGGTTCAGAAGGTAGACCGGAGAGCCTTGCCCAAATCGAACAGAGGCATCGGCGACAACCAAGAGGCCAAGCGTGGCAAGCCCAAAGAAGATCGAGTAGACCAAGCCCGCAAGGGCACCAAGGCTCCACTGCACAAAACCACAGCCGACTAACGCTAGGAGACCCACAAGCCATGGCAACAAGAAAAGAATCTGCTCGAGCTGCTCGGCACGCTCAAGCACAGCGCGTGGACTGTCGAGCAGTCTAGCCAGATCCCAGCGCTGCACTGAGAACTGGCCTGAGACGGAGTTGTAGCGAACCCCCTCGGCGATAAGGAGTGCGTCAAAGACCTCGGCATAACCTGGACTTAGCCCAACACGTCGCCTTTCGAGCTCTCCGAGTCGAAGCTCAATTCCGGCAAGAACCCAGGTACGCGACCCCCCAGTTGCAAGACGTGCGGAGAGCTGGTCTCGTAAAGCACGATAACCCTCAATCCAGCCATCAAGTCCAGCCCCAGCCGAGAGCAATACCCTTGCATCGGCACTGGCAGGCCCCCCCACCGGAGCATCCAGGCTCAGTCCTGTGCGGCAGTCGAGTCGCTGCAAGGCTTGAGAACCAACCATCTCACATAGCCTTTGAGCAGCACCCGGAGAGAGCCTATGCACCGGGGTACCACTTGGCTGAAAGACAGCCAGGGCAGCCTGAGCCATCGCAAGTTCGCGCACCTGGGTGCTAAGAGGACGCTGAAAGAACACCCAAAGACTAATAACCGCTGCGAAGATGAGCGGAAACCACCAGGCAAAACGGTCAAGTGAGCCTGATTTGTTTAGACTAGACATAGCAATACGTCATGGAGCAGACCTAAAGATGGTGTTCTCGCGTTTATTTCGTAACCATAACAGCCCCGATCCACCGTCAACGGGAAAACGGCTGCGCGCCGACAGTTTCGCAGACGCCCTTGGGCTTGAACTCAAGGGCGTCGTGTCGCAGGCCGTCCTAAGGGAGCTTGAGAGCCGCGAGCAACACTATCTAAGTAGCATTCTGGATAAAAGTCATTTTCTTATCGATGGCATCGTTATTACACCACTCGATAAGCAAGCCTCGGAGTCACTCGAGGGGTTTCTCCAGGTTCATAGCGAGATTGACCCCGAGTTCAGAAATCATTTTTTTCGTTCAATTCTAGAGTCTGAATATCGCTCAGCCAGGGGCTCAACGGTGGTTGTTGCCGAAGACTTTCTGCCGAGCATTCAGCTGACCGACCAGAGTTTCGAACAGCCCACACAAGACGAGACTTTTCAAATCTCTTTACGCGGGCGACGGCTTCAGTTTCACGCACAGGTGGCCCTTAAGGGTCCTGTTGCAAAAGAACACTCTCGAATCAGCTCTTCGGAGACTACATCGGACGGAGTTAACGGCACACCTGGCCTCACCGGTGCCCGACGCACGAGCCCCTCGGAGACGAGA
>JAURCW010000174.1 GCA_030828265.1 Burkholderiales bacterium
GCCATTCCTTTCGGGGTTGAAAATTAAATTAAAAGTAACGAATCTCAAGCTTAACAAGCCTTTCATTGAGCGGGTCTGCTCCCCATCGTATGCGGCGTACCTACTGCCGAATGCGCCAGCCAATGGCAATAAGCCGGTGCGTTAACAGCAGAACCAAGGCCGTGGCAACAAGGCTAAACAAAAGACTTGTAAGGGGAGGAACATCGCTCACTCCAAAAGCGCCGTAACGGAATCCATCGATTAAATAAAAGAATGGATTGAAATGCGTCAGCGTCTGCCAGACCGGCGGTAGGAGGTGAGTGGAGTAGAAAACACCGGCCAAAAAAGTCAGTGGGTTAATTAGAAAATTCTGGAAGGCGGCAACGTGATCCCATTTTTCGGCATAGAGTGCTGCAATAATTCCGAGGCTTCCCATAAACAAGCAGGCAACAACGCCAAAGCCAAGCAGCCAGAACGGATAGGCGATGGGCACATGAATGAACGGAAGGCTAGCAAGCCAAACGCTCAGACCGCATAAAAGGCCGCGCACCACGGCGCCGCCAAGGTAGCCGGCAAGCCACTCCCAGGGGCGCATGGGTGAGAGCATAAGAAAGATAAGAGTGCCGGTGATCTTGCTTTGAGTGAGGCTCGAACTTGTGTTGGCGAAGGCGTTTTGTTGCAGCGTCATCATGACAAGCCCAGGCACCAGGAAGGCTGAATAGCTCACGCCAGGCAGTGGCTCGAGACGGCCTTCGAGTAACAAAGCAAAAATCACTAGAAATAAAAGCGAGGAGACCATGGGGGCCAGTACGGTTTGAATGAAGACCTTACTGAATCGGCGAATTTCTTTCTTGAGAAGCGCCAAAACACCCAGCCCTGTAGTGACTGAGATTTCAGGAAGGCCTGCAGGCTCGCCGAGCGCGGGTCCGAGGTCGGTACTTGAACTCATCGGGCTCTTGCCTTTTCGATTGCTGTTTTCAGGCTCTCTGCCTCGCGTGCAGCGGCTTGCTGCCAGTCGGACTGCGCGCTTGCATAGAGAATGGAGCGTGAGGCGTTGATAAGAAAGTTGGTCTGGGCTGCCTTGACGGTGGCAAGAAGGTCGCCTCCTTGGGCGCCAATGCCTGGAATAAGAAGAGGCAGGCTAGGGGCTTGTCTACGGATACTCGTAATGTCCTCGGGATAGGTGGCACCGGCTACGAGCCCAATTTGCCCCGTGTTGTTCCACTGCTGCTCGGCCTTTTGAGCCAGATGTTCAAAGACTCGAAGTCCGCTGCTCAGGCTTTCCATCTGCAGGTCGTCCCCTCCCTTGTTGGATGTTCGACAAAGCAGAAAAACCCCTTTGCCCTCGCGGCTCAGAAAGGGGCTTAGGCTATCAAGCCCCATGTAAGGGCTCAAGGTGACGGCGTCCGCCCGATAGCGGTCAAAAGCCTCTAACGCATAGTGCTCGGCTGTCGCACCAATATCGCCTCGTTTGGCATCAAGCAGCCAAAGGTGCGTAGGGTAGTGCTTTTTGATCCAGTGGCCAAGGTCTTCGAGCACAGGCTCGGCGGAGAGCGAGGCAAAGTAGGCGATTTGAGGCTTAAAGGCGCAAGCGTAGGCTGCCGTTGCCTGAATAATGCCCTTGCAGAACTGCTCGACGCTGGCAAGCACAGTGTCATGCTTTAGGCCCTCGGGAAGTCGCGTGAGGTCTGGGTCTAGGCCCACGCAGAGGCTTGATCGGTGTCGAAGCTGAAGGTCAAGGCAGTGCTGGTTGAAAGTCATAATCTTCATTGTTGCACGGGCAGAAAAAAGGCCAGGCAATAAGCCTGGCCTTTCAAGAACTGCCAGACTGTCAAGGGCCCACGATGTTGTGAAGGGACCTCTGAGTCTGCAGACAGAGGGGCAATTACATTCCCATGCCGTCCATACCACCCATACCGCCCATGCCACCCATACCGCCACCCATACCTCCAGCAGCGGGCTTGTCATCAACAAGCTCGCCAACCATGGCATCGGTGGTAAGCATCAGGCTGGCAATAGAGGCCGCATTCTGCAGAGCCATGCGTGTCACCTTGGTGGGGTCAACCACACCCATGTCGACAAGGTCGCCGTACTCGCTGCTTGCTGCGTTGTAGCCATGGTTACCCTTGAGCTCGAGCACTTTAGCAACAACTACACTGGGCTCGTCACCACAGTTGGCAACGATCTGACGAAGGGGCTCTTCAACGGCACGCATAACAATCTTGATGCCTGCTTCTTGATCGGAGTTGTCACCCTTGGCCTTGGCGCTTGATCGTGCGCGAAGCAGTGCGACGCCGCCGCCCGCAACAATACCCTCTTCAACGGCTGCTCGGGTTGCATGAAGGGCGTCCTCCACGCGGGCTTTTTTCTCTTTCATTTCAACTTCGGTGGCAGCACCAACACGAATAACAGCAACACCGCCTGCCAGCTTGGCAACACGCTCTTGAAGCTTTTCTTTGTCGTAGTCGCTGGTGGCTTCTTCGATCTGGACACGAATCTGCTTAACGCGAGCCTCGACGGTCTTGGAGTCACCGGCGCCATCAATGATGGTGGTGTTCTCTTTGGCAATCTCAACCGTCTTGGCCTGGCCAAGCTCTTGCAGAGTCGCCTTTTCAAGGGACATGCCGGTCTCTTCCGAGATCACCGTTCCGCCTGTAAGGATGGCCATGTCTTCGAGCATGGCTTTACGACGGTCACCGAAGCCAGGGGCTTTAACAGCCACTGTCTTCAGAATGCCGCGAATGTTGTTCACCACGAGCGTGGCAAGGGCCTCGCCTTCAACATCTTCAGCCACGATAAGCAGGGGGCGACCAGACTTGGCGACCTGTTCAAGAACAGGAAGCAGTTCGCGAATATTCGAGATCTTCTTGTCATGCAAGAGGATGAAGGGGTTCTCGAGCATGGCAACTTGCTTGTCGGGGTTATTGATGAAGTAGGGCGACAGATAACCGCGGTCAAACTGCATGCCTTCAACGACGTCGAGTTCGTTGTTCAGTGACTTGCCGTCTTCGA
>JAURCW010000019.1 GCA_030828265.1 Burkholderiales bacterium
AGGCCCAATCCAAGCTAGGGCAGATGGATCGCAGACAACCAGCCCTGGCTTCGCATCGTTAAAAAAGTAGCGCAACTCCTCGGACTGATAGCCCGTGTTCAAGGGAAGAAAAACCATGCCCGAACGCAGGCAGGCAAGATAAAGCATAAGCGCCTCGGGCGACTTCTCGACACGTGCGGCAATGCGACTTCCCGGGACAAGCCCGAGCGACTGAATAAAGTGGGCGATACGTGCACTGGCGTGAGACAGGTCGCGATAGGTGTACTGCAGGCCCTCAAGGGTACGAATAGCAACCTTGTTGGGCTTAGCCTTTCGCATCAACTCGGTGTAGAGGTTCTTCAGGCCCTTGGCTGCTCGGCCCGGTTGAAGAAGCGCGTTAAGGTCGGTCGTAACCGTTGAAGTAATATCAGTGAAACCCTGGGGGCTGGTCGTCATAGCATCCACTTAAAAAAGGCTCAAGACCTCGAGCGTCCTCAGTTTGACAAAACGTCAATCTTTAACAAATTTAGTCGTTCTTGAACTGAGGCCGGGTCTTGGTTAAAAAGGCATCTAAACCTTTAGCATAATCCCTCGTGTCGGCGAAGTCCCAGCAAGACTCACGCTGACCCGGCGAGAGCTTTTGGCGATCATCGATGCCCGTGAGCTGACGGAGAATCCATTTGCTGCGGCGCGAGGCATGGGGCGCGCAACTGCAAATCCTTTGAAGCGTGGCCTCAAGCTCCTGCTCCCAGTCTTCGTCATCCACTAAGCGGTTAATGAGGCCTTTGGCGTAGGCCTCATCTGAAGGCCAGATACGCCCCTCGAGTAATAGCTCAAGGGCATTGGCACGACCAACCAGTTCAACAACACAGGCCGCCTCAAGCGGCGCTATGGGAAAACCGATGCGGCCAATGGGCACGCCAAAACTTGAACGTCGACTTGCAAGGCGCAGGTCGCAGGCGGTTGCAATCTCAAGACCACCACCCACGCATGGCCCATCGATGGCGGCAATAACGGGAACCGGGCAGTTCATGACCGCTCGCAAGCCCTCGCCAAGAATCTCGTCATGGTAGTGACGCACCTGATCACGACTGCTATGAAGCTCGGCAAACTCGGTAATGTCTGCCCCCGAGGCAAATGCCCCACCCTCGCCGCGGACCACAACCGCTCGCAGTTGCTCGTCTGCAGCGAGCTCCTTGAAGACATCAGCCAAGGCTTTCCACATCCCAGCCGATAAGGCATTAAGCCTTCCAGGATGAGAGAGCCAGACCGTTGCGACATGCCCGCCCGCGGCACGACTGCACCAGACTCGTCCTGCACTCGCTTCTGATACAGCTAGGTTGTCTTGCGACGGCATAGAAAGAGGGGGGGTGGGCTGCCGGTCGTTCATCGGTTAATGAAATCAGCAACCAACTTTGACCGAGCGATATCGCCCCGCAAGAAGGCGTCATGGTTTTCCTCGATTCTAGGAAGATCGTAAAGGTAATTCACCATAAGGCCCAAAGACTGTTTGAGGCCCTTGACCGAGAGATCCGCCTGATCATTAATGCGCTCGAGTCGTGCGCCGTTGTGTAGATGAAAACGCGCCACGGGATCAGCCTGACGTGGCGACGAGGAGACATGACCAAGAAAGGCAGCCCCTAGTGAAACGATGCTCAACCGTAGCCCCTCGTCCTGAGCAAGCCGAGCAAAATCGGACGCCGCCGACAAGGACTGGGCGCGCGCAAGCACCTGCCTACGACGATCCTCAAGGCGAAGCCAGACCTTCTCGGTGAGTACATCGCGCGAGAAAGGCTCGTTGGAAAGAAGCCAACGGACAAAACCAGGGATGGGAGAGAGCGTGCAGAACTGGCGAATCTCGGGAAACTCGGACTGAAGGGCTTCGGCCACCTGCTTAATAAGAAAATTACCAAGGTGCACACCCTTAAGCCCGGGCTGGCAGTTTGAAATGGAATAGAACGCGGCCACCTTGTAGGGTTTGGTTGAAGGCTCCGGTCTCGACTTCCTATCGAGCAAGGGAGCAATCGAGTTGGGCATCTCGTGCAGTAGGGCGACCTCAACAAAAATAAGAGGCTCCTTAGGCAAGGCGGGATGGAAAAACGCAAAGAGCCTTCGATCAGGCTCAAGTCGTCGGCGTAGATCGGCCCAGCCGTCAATCTCGTGCACAGCCTCGTGCTGAATAATTTGCTCAAGAAGACCCGCAGGTGACTCCCAGCTGATTTGCTCGAGCCTTAAAAAACCGGGGTTAAACCAAGAGGCAAGCAGGTGTTCAAGATCGGAGTCAACAGCCTTAAGACTGCGGTCTTTGGCAAGACTTTGAAGGAGAGACTCCCTCATTTTTACAAGTGCGGCACAGCCCTCGGGCACACGGTTAAGTCTTCGAAAAAGCTCTTGCCGAGGGGGTTGTGCATCGGCCACCATTTTGATGAGGTCTTTGGGGTCCTGGGACTGAGCGTAGCGCCTCGCCGCCTGCTCGACCTGGCTAGGATCCGGATTGAAGCCCTCGGCAATCGCCTTGAAGAACTGGTTCTTAAGGTCGAGGCTCAGCGCGGAATAAGACTTGAGAATCTGGCGAGCAATTCCAAGCCCAACCGATTCCCCTGCCTCCCCGATAAGACGCTCGCAAGCCGATATCAAGGCCTTAAGCGCACGCTCATCTGGACCTTGACTGCGGCCGGACCGAAACCTTTCAAACATCTCCCCTGAACCTATCTAAAAAAAATTTGTGTACGTTCTTGATAGGTTAGCGAGGACCCTTATATTCCGCAGTCGGTATATTCCCTGCCCCGAAGGAAATTACAAATCAAGTTACAAAAAGTGGCTCTATAAATCAAAAACTTAGAGCACCCGAAAA
Organism: Burkholderiales bacterium; assembly: GCA_030828265.1. GTDB lineage: Bacteria > Pseudomonadota > Gammaproteobacteria > Burkholderiales > Burkholderiaceae_A > Hahnella. Next base: position 2,834 of record JAURCW010000019.1, read on the forward strand.
AAACTAGGGTCTCTTAAAGAGGTGGTTTGACCCTTGCCCTGCTAAAAACAAACAGCCCGATGCAGCCCAAAAGGATCATAGGCATCGAGAGCCATTGACCCATCGATAAAGAGGCCGTGAGCCCAAGAGGCTCCAAAAACGGTAACAAGCCCAGGAAGGCATCGGGCTGCCTACCAAACTCGGCAACAAACCGGAAGACGCCGTATCCCAGTAAAAAGCTGCTTGCGATAACACCCCTGCGACGAGGCCGACGACTTAGAAGGAACAGAATAAGAAACAGAAGCAGACCTTCTAAAAAGAACTGGTAGAGCTGCGAGGGGTGACGGGCAATCTCGGAACCGGACTGGGGGAAGATCATTGCCCACGGAACCTGCTCGGGGTCGGCAGGTCGGCCCCACAATTCCCCATTAATAAAATTACCGAGCCGGCCGAAGGCAAGGCCCAAAGGCACCAAGGGCGCTACGTAATCGGCCAAGGCCCAGAACCTTTGCCAGAAAGACAAAGGATGGGCGACGCGAGGCAAGCCTTGCTCGTCGAGCCGAAGAGGCTGACCAAGATGCTGTCTGCGTGCCGCAAAGGTCAGCAGCGCAGCAATAACCCCAAGCAGTCCTCCATGAAAGGCCATGCCCCCCTGCCAAAGCGCCAAGGCCTCAAGCGGATGATTTAAAAAATAGCCTGGCTGATAAAAGACGACGTAACCCAGCCTTCCTCCAATCACGACACCCAACACCCCGAAGACAAGCAAGTCCTCGAGGTCGCGAACCGCCATGCCCGAGCGCTGCGGGTCGAGGCGTATCTGCCAACGGCCCAGTGCATAGAACGAGGCAAAGGCAAGCAGGTACATCAGGCCGTACCAATGGATGGCCAAGGGCCCAAGACTTACGGCAACGGGGTCAAACTGAGGATGAACAAAAGCACTGGAAGTCACCTTGGCAGTGTGCCATGAGTTAGGCGAAGCCAGCTTATGATTAGGCCTGTTTCAACTTCCCACTTGAGAGACGCTATGGCCTATAACGATCGATCCAAAAATGTCACCCAGGGCATTGCCCGAGCTCCCAACCGATCCATGTACTACGCCATGGGCTACAAGGAAGAAGACTTTGAAAAGCCAATGGTTGGCATTGCCAACGGTCATTCCACCATTACCCCTTGCAACAGCGGCCTTCAGCGTCTTGCCGATGCCGCCATTGCTGCCGTTAGGGATTCTGGGGCGAACCCTCAAGTCTTTGGAACACCCACCATCTCTGACGGCATTGGCATGGGTACCGAAGGTATGAAGTACTCCCTTGTCTCTCGCGAAGTGATTGCTGACAGCATTGAGACCTGCGTGAACGGTCAGTGGATGGACGGCGTGGTGGTGATTGGTGGCTGTGATAAGAACATGCCTGGTGGAATGATTGCCATCGCGAGAACCAATGTGCCTGCAATTTACGTCTACGGCGGAACCATCAAGCCCGGGCACCACAAAGGCAAAGACCTCACCATCGTTTCAGCCTTCGAGGCCGTTGGAGAATTTACCGCCGGGCGACTGAGTAACGAAGACTTCAAGGCCATCGAGCAAAAAGCCTGCCCAGGCTCAGGCTCTTGCGGGGGCATGTACACGGCCAACACCATGAGTTCGGCTTTCGAAGCGATGGGAATGAGCCTTCCCTACTCGTCCACCATGGCCAACGAGGATGGCGAAACAATTGAAAGTGCTGCAGAGTCTGCCCGCGTTTTAGTCGAAGCCATCAAGAAAGGTATTCGTCCCCGGGACATCATCACCAGAAAGTCGATTGAGAATGCGGTCACAGTCATTATGGCAACCGGTGGTTCAACCAATGCCGTGCTGCACTTTCTTGCCATTACGCATGCGGCGGAGATTGAGTGGTCGATTGACGACTTCGAACGAATTCGCCAGCGCACACCTATCTTCTGTGACCTCAAACCTTCGGGCCAGTACGTGATTACCGAGCTTCATAAGGTGGGCGGTATCCCACAAGTTATGAAGATGCTCTTGAATGCGGGACTTTTGCACGGTGATTGTCTAACCATCACCGGAAAGACCATTGCCGAGACCCTGGCCGACGTACCCGATCAGCCGCCCTCCGGCCAGACTGTTATTCGTCCCATTGACCAGCCACTTTACAAGCAAGGACACCTGGCAATCCTTAAAGGTAACCTCTCGCCTGAAGGCTGCGTAGCGAAGATCACGGGTCTTAAGAACCCAGTGATTACGGGACCTGCCCGGGTGTTTAACTCCGAAGACGAAGCCATGGCTGCGATCATGAAGCAGTCCATCAAAGCAGGTGATGTTGTGGTCATTCGCTACGAAGGCCCGCGCGGAGGCCCTGGGATGCGTGAAATGCTGGCGCCCACCTCGGCTCTGATTGGCCAAGGCCTTGGCGAATCGGTAGGACTCATCACCGATGGACGTTTTTCGGGTGGAACCTGGGGGATGGTCGTTGGGCACGTTGCGCCCGAGGCCTACGTTGGCGGCCCCATTGCACTGATTGAAGAGGGAGACAGCATCACCATTGATGCCCACGCTCTTCTTATTCAGCTCAATATTTCAGAGGCCGACTTGGCGCGTCGACGGGCAGACTGGAAAAAGCCCGCGCCCCGCTATAGCCGGGGGGTACTGGCAAAGTTTGCTGCCCTTGCCTCCACCGCCAGTCGCGGCGCCGTAACCGACCCCGACGCCTCGGCAATCTGAAATCTGAAAATAGGGCCCACTTCAATTAAGTAACTTGTGAACGGAGGGGCCCGAAAGCGGCCATTTAAGAAGACCCTTTACGGCTCTTGCTTACCCTGAAGCACGGAAAAAGCATGCGCTGCAAAGATTGTTCTTGGTCTACAATATGCGTGCTTTCGAATATAGTTGGCTTGCTTAGAATATTTTTGGGGAGGAGATTTCCATGCGTTCAGTCGTTCTAGCCGTTTCAATGTTTGCCCTTACCGGCGCAGCCCATGCCAGTGCCGACCTTGTTAAAAAATACAACTGTGTGGCTTGCCACGCGGACGCCCGCAAAATGGTTGGCCCCGCTTACAAAGACGTGGCTGCCAAGTACGGTGCTGACGGCGGTGCTGCCGAGAAGCTTGCCAAGAAAATCAAGGCAGGCGGTGCGGGGGTTTGGGGTCCCATTCCCATGCCTGCTCATCCCCAAGTGTCCGACGCCGATGCCCTGACCATGGCGAAATACATTCTGACCATCAAGTAAGACTTTTAGCTTCTTGATGCACGCCCCCAAGCTTGGGGGCCTGTGAAAGCCCTCTAAGTGAGACCCACCCGAGGGCTTTTTTCTTTGTGCTGGCCCATTTGACGCTGAGCCATCCGCATTTGCCACATACTCTAGGTCATGCGCGCACTCCCCCGTCGATTTCGTATGCCCAGAATTGGCATCGTTGGTCTTGGCGATGTTGGTAAACGGCTGGTTCGTCAGCAGCTGGAGCAGCCGTCTGCTTCCTCTGGTCAGCTTGCCTATCGGCTGATAGGCATCGCAAGGCGATTCGCCCCAGCAGCCGACGACCCATTTCTCGCGAGTCGCGAACGCAAGGCACGCAAGGGGCTTGCCTCACGAAATTGCCCCATCCTTGGCTGGGACCTTGATCACGCAGAGGACCAAAAACGCCTTGCCAGAGTCATTACCCATTGGATTGTGTTGATGCCACCGCCTGACGTAGGCTCGGCCACTGGTCAAAAAATGACCACCGATACGCGTTCAAAAAAACTCAGCCTTCAGATTCGACTTGCTCACGCACGGCGCAACCCGAAAGCCAATGGTCTCAGGGCCCGCAGACCCTCTCAAGGCGTCTATATCAGTACCACCGGGGTTTATGGCGACCATCACGGGCAGATTGTGATTGAAACCTCGGCCTGTTTAGCTAAAGAGCACCGCTCTTTAAGGCGAGTCTCTGCCGAAGGCTACTGGAGAGGGCTTGGCTTTTCTGTGCTGAGAGCCCCCGGCATTATTGCGGAAGACCGGCTACCCATCGAACGGCTGAAGCAGGACTCCCCTGCTTTACGTGCCGAGGACGATGTCTGGGTTAATCACATTCATGCCGAGGACCTTGCTCACTTGTCGTGGCTTAGCCTGTTTCGGGCGCGCCCAGGGCGAGTCTTTAATGCGGTGAACCAGTCTCGACTCAAGATGGCTGATTACTTTGACCTGGTAGCGAAGACAAAGGGGCTAAGGTTACCCCGTCGGGTCTCTCGCGAGGAGCTTCAGGCTGAAATCGCTAAAGGGTCCATCAGTTTAATGATGGCCAGCTTCATGCGTGACTCTAGACAGATTCAAGCGACACGCCTCTTCACTGAACTAAAGGCCCAGCTGCTCTTCCCAACAACGGAAGAGGTCATTCATCGCAATAAGACACCGATAACACCTCTATCGAGTCAAAGCCTAAAGGCGTCTTAAGCTGCAGGCAGTCGCCCTCGCGGGCTTTGAGCAGTGTCTTGGCAATGGGTGAGACCCAGCTCACCCATCTGCGAGCAGGGTCGACCTCGTCCTGACCCACAATGCGAATCGTCTCTTCGGTTAAACCATTACGAAGGTAGAGGACCGTTGCTCCGAAGAAGACCTGATCACCACCCTGGTGAACGCTAGGGTCGACAACCTGGGCCTGCTCAAGTCGCTTGGTAAGAAAGCGAATGCGTCGATCAATTTCACGCAGTCGGCGCTTGCCATAGATGTAATCACCATTCTCGGATCGATCGCCATTGGATGCTGCCCAACGAACCGTTTCTGTAACCGACGGCCTCTCCACCTTGATAAGTTGCTGCATCTCAGTCAAAAGCCTGCGATAGCCGACCGGAGTGATGTAGTTGGGAGCCTGCATTCTATTTGTCAAAAGATTGCTGTAAATACATTGATTTTAAACAAGTTTTTTCTTGACTCTGCGATTAGAAAGCGCAAAATCTGCGTTGACAAAAGCCTGCGCAATGCAGGGGTATGTCATTTCTCTTAACCCATCTTTTTAGGTGAATTCATGAAAAGCTTTGTCTCTGTTGTTTCTGCTCTGATGGTGTCCCTCTCGATGTTTGCTGGCCTCGCAACCCCCTCTTCGGCTGTGGCAAGCGAGAAGGTTGACTGCAGCAAGAAAGAGAATGCTGAAAAGAAAGAGTGCAAGAAGAAGTAAGGCAAACCAAAGCCCCGGGCCGCAAGGCGCGGGGCTTTCTTCCTAAAGTAGTAACACGCCTACCAACCCACCCGCTGCCACAATAAGCCAGACAGGCAGACGCCAAAAAACCAAGGCGACGAAAAACAAGACAGCAATGGCCAAATCAAGCGACCATGTCACGGCTGTCACAAGAACCGGGTCGTAGAACGCAGCAAACAAAAGGCCGACGACAGCGGCGTTCACTCCATGGAAGGCCGACTGCAGAGCGGGCTGCTGCTGAAGCGTACGCCAGAACGGTAGGGCCCCTGCAAGCAATAGGAACGACGGCAGAAAAATAAAGAAAAGGGTAAAGAGCCCTAAAAGCACCATCGCCCACGGCGAGGCAAAGACCTCAAGCAGCGCGGATGGCACCGACGTTGCTGCACCAAGAAACCCTGCAAAGGTAAATAAAGGTCCCGGCATGGCTTGCGCTGCGCCATAGCCCAGAAGAAACGTTTCGTTCGAGACCCAGCCCGGATCGACAACCTGAGACTGTAAGACGGGTAGCACCACATGACCACCACCAAACACCATGGCCCCGGCTCGAAAATAGGCGTCGGCAAGCGCGGCAAAAAAGGCGCCGTCGGTCCACCAAGTCAAAACCGGTAAACCAGCCAAAAGAAAAACAAACAAAACAAGCCAGAACAAGCCCGCATGACGATTCAACTGTGCAGACCGTGGGTCTAAAGCTCGAACAGCATCCTCTTTAAATGACTGGCTGGCTGCTGGAGTAGTCGGCGGGCTATTTAAGGAGACTTGCGAGCCAGAGGGCGCAATAGGACCCAACTTGAACCCCCAGCCGGCAAGGCCCGCCACCATAACGGCAAGCAGTTGACCCCAGACCCCAAGGCTCTCTCCAATACTTAACAAGAACGCCGCAACCAAAGCGGCGACGGTTGCCCGAGAATTGTCGGGACACAAGGACTTCGCCATACCCCACAAAGCATGCGCCACCACTGCAACAACCACCAATTTGATACCGGACAACAACCCGTAGGCAAGGCTTTGATTTAAAAGACCATGTCCGAGACCGATAAGGATCATGAGCAAGGCCGATGGAAGCGTAAAGCCAAGCCAAGCGGCCAGACAGCCGGAATAGCCTGCCCTTGAAAGTCCAATGCCCATGCCCACCTGAGAACTGGAGGGCCCTGGCAGAAACTGGCAAAGGGCCACAAGCTGAGCATAGGCTTGGTCGGTAAACCATTTACGACGCTCAACAAATTCATCGCGGAAGTAGCCGATATGTGCTACCGGCCCCCCGAAGGAGGTTAGGCCAAGCCTAAGGAAGACAAGAAAGATAAGCCAGGAAGATGTTTTCTTAGGCTTTAAAGCGCCGCTGTCAGACGCTTCATGAACAGCCTGCGTCTCGTTTGGAGCACCCTGGTTATCGCTCAACGAAGGCTCGTTCAATAAGGTAATCACCAGGCTGCCCAAGCCCAGGGGAGACCTCAAAGCCTCTCTGGTCAAGCATGTCAGCCGTCTCCTTCAACATAGAAGGACTGCCGCAGATCATGGCTCGGTCAAGCGCAGCATCAAGCGAAGGCAGCCCTATATCGTCGAAAAGTTTGCCCGACTCAATGGCTGTTGTGAGTCGACCTGTATGCGTAAAGGCCTCTCGTGTCACCGTAGGGTAGTAAATCAGCTGGCTGCTCACCATGTCTCCTAGAAACTCGTGCTGAGGCAGCTCCTTCGTGAGGTAGTCGGAGTAGGCCAGCTCGCTAACCAGTCGTACACCATGAATCAACACGACCTTTTCAAAACGCTCATATGTCTCGGGGTCTCGAACAATACTCATGAAAGGCGCAAGCCCCGTTCCTGTCGAAAAAAGATAAAGGTGCCGACCGGGACGCAGATCATCAAGAACCAGAGTACCCGTCGCCTTCTGACCAATGAGTAGGCTGTCACCAACCTGAACATGTTGCAGTCGCGATGTTAACGGCCCATCAGGAACCTTGACGGATAAGAACTCCAGATGCTCCTCGTAGTTCGAACTCACCACGCTGTAGGCACGCATCAGTGGCTTGCCATCCACCTCTAGACCAATCATGACAAAGTGACCGTTGCGGAATCGAAAGCTTGACTCGCGCGTGGTGGTAAAGGAAAAAAGCGTCTCGTTCCAATGGGTCACACTGGTTACGGTCTCGGTGCTGTTAGAAGCCATGAACGGGGTGTTCCTTAATCGTTGTTGTCAGTGCCAACGTAGGGGTTGGTAAGACGTTCCTGGCCAAAACTGCTCATTGGGCCGTGGCCGGGCACAAACTCAATATCGTCTCCTAAGGGGAAAAGCCTGTGTCTGATCGAGCGCAAAAGATCGTCATGATTTCCCCTTGGAAAATCGGTTCGGCCAATGGAGCCTGCAAAGAGCACATCCCCCACAAAGGCAATACGACTGGCGAGGTGCACGAAGACGATATGACCTGGGGTGTGGCCTGGGCAATGAATCACCTCGAGGGCCTGCTCGCCTACCATCACCGTTTCTCCATCAAAGAGCCACCGGTCTGGCCTGAAAGACTGTAGCTCGGGGAAGCCAAACATTTTTGACTGCGTGGGCAGCTGGTCAATCCAAAAGGCATCATCCGGATGAGGTCCTTCAAGTGGCACACCAAGGCGACTTGCGAGAAGGCCGGCTTCGCCGCAGTGATCGATGTGCCCATGCGTAAGAAGGATTTTTTCAAGCTGCGCGCCCGACTGGGCAACCACCGCCTCGAGCTGATCGATATCTCCTCCTGGGTCAATCAAGGCAGCCTTCTTGGTGACTGGGCAGACAATAAACGAGCAGTTTTGCTCGAAGGGCGTGACTGGAATAATTTCAATTTCCATAGACCCCAAGTGTATCTGGCCTAAGGGTTTTTACGGGGAGAGCCTGCGAATCGCCCACAGCCTTTGCGCGTTCGAGCTCTCGGACGTGTCACTGCTGTCAATACGAAATTCAATTCGGTCATGCAACCGAGAAGGCCGCCCCTGCCAAAACTCAAAGCGATGGGGAGCAAGACGATAGCCCCCCCAATGGTCTGGCCTGGGTGGCTGCGGACCGAGTTCTTGGCGAAAATCCTCGAAGGCTTTCGCCAAGGCCTCGCGCGAGCTGATGGGCTCGCTTTGTGCCGAGGCCCATGCGCCAATCCTGCTCTCAAGTGGGCGGCTGTGAAAGTAGGCATCCGACTCTTCTGCGCTAACCCTTTCTAAGAGACCCTCGATGCGAACCTGACGCTCAAGCTCCGGCCAGAAAAATAACAGGCTAGCCTTAGGGTTTTGAGCAATCTGCCTACCCTTGACCGACTGATAGTTGGAAAAAAAGACAATTCCTTGCGAGTCGACACCTTTAATTAGCACCACACGACTGCTTGGGCTGCCATCGAAGCCAACGGTCGACAAAACCATGGCATTGGGCTCAGGCAACTGGGCTTTAAGCGCCTCGTTCAGCCAGATTTCGAACTGCTGGAAAGGGTCTTTACAAACGCTCCCCTCGTCCAGACTAGCCTGGGTGTAGTCTTTACGGAGATCGGCCAGTTGATTCATGGAAAGCCTTTTGAGATGAAAAGTTAGTTAAAAATGACTTAATTTGCTCTATTTTAATGTAAATAAACTCTTCTTTTACGTTATTTAAGCACCAGACCCGTGTGAAAGAGCGGGCTTAGCGACCCCCCATTGGCCGAGGGTCATTGATTATTCTTATCAATGACTTTGAAAGCTTCAATTGGACGCAACTAACAATTGAAGCGCACAATGCAGGAGTTGATAGGACAGCTTTTTGTTCTAGACAA
>JAURCW010000088.1 GCA_030828265.1 Burkholderiales bacterium
AGTCGATATTTCGTGCCAGACAAACCCATTGGGGTTTCTGGAAAAGGCTTGTCTATCAGGAAAAAAGAGTGGCTAGACTCCAGTTCCAGCCACTTACTCGCTTGTTCTATGTCTTCAAACAGGGCGCTCCTGTTGAGGCATTTGACGACCTTACGAAAGCCTTAAGGGCCTGCCTGGTGGTGAAGGATTGGCGAGTGGCGCCCCCCGAGAAGGCCTTTGAAGGGTTGGAGCTCGGCCTGAGGCTTCGGCTTGATGAAAACGCTTTGCCAAAGCCCTTGCTTATCGGTGCTCTAACAACCGCAGATTATCAACTGACAACGGGCTGGCTAAGCGTTCACTACGGTGAAGGGAGTCTGTTGCCATGAGCCTCACCTTACGGCTATCTCTTCTGCTTGCCTTCGTGATGGGTGGCGCATTGCTTGCACTTTTATCGCAGGCCTCCGAAAGTGAATCCAGGCTCGACGGCTTTTTCTCATGGCTACTCACCGCCAACTTATTTGTGGTGGGAGCGATGGCGGTGCTTGCGGTACTCGTCATTGTGAGAGCTGTTAAGCGGGTTCGTAACAAGGTGTTTGGATCAAGATTAATGATTCGTCTTGCCTTGGCCTTTGCCGTCATGGGCATTGTTCCTGTGGTTCTCGTTTCACTTGCCTCGGTTCAGTTTTTGGCGCGCTCCATCGACTCCTGGTTTTCTGAGAGCGTCGAAAATGCCCTCGATTCTGGGCGGTCTTTGGGTCGTGCAACCGTTGAGGCGCTTCAGGCCGAGACCATTCTGCAGGCAAGGCGCCTAGCGGTGGCCCTTGAGTCGGTCGCCGATGATGAGCTTTCAGCGGTTGTTTCAGCGGCAACCTCCGGTCGCGAGGGTTTAGAGGTTCTGGTTTTGAATCTTAAGGGCCAGGTGCTTGCTGTTCAAAGCAGTTCTTTGTTTCAACTTCTCCCTGACGTCCCCGATGCAGAGCTTATTGAAAAGGCACGCGCGGCCCGTCAGCTTGTCATGATTGAGCCCATTGCTGGAGGGCCACCATGGGCCTTGCAGGTGCGTGCCCTGGTCTTGTCGATTCGACCCGAACCGGGTCTCAGTCAGGTGCGAATGGTTCAGTGGAAAGAGCCCATTCCCCAGGTGTTGGCAGAGAGCATCTATTCCTTGAACGAGGGGTTTACCGACTACCAGCAGCTTGCCTTGGGCAAAGAAGGTATTCGAAAAATCTATGGCGTTACCTTAAGTCTTGCGCTTTTGCTGGCGGTTTTTTCAGCGGTGCTCATGGCCGTGCTTCTAAGTGGCTGGTTATCGGGACCATTACGCGCCCTTGAGAAGGCAACCAAGGCCGTTGGTTCGGGGGACTACCGCCCCATTCGCGAGGACACCACCGATCATGAGCTCAATGATCTGGTTCGTTCTTTTAACGAAATGACGCGTCAGCTACTCGAAGCGCAAAGCCTTGCCCGCGAGAATCAACAGAAAACGGAAGCCGCTCGCGAATTTCTTTCTCAAGTCCTTTCACACGTATCTGCGGGAGTTTTGGTTTTTGACGCCCAGTGGCAACTGCTGCAGTTTAATCAGGCGGCGCAACGCCTTTTGGGTAAGGAGCTTGGCCCAAGTCTGACGTCAAACTTTTATGCGCTTTGGCCCGATGAGCAAATTAAATCGCTCATGCAGTCCTTAGATCTCGCTTCAGAATCTCAGGAGCAGCTTGAGTTTTCTCAAGGGGCAGGGCTTGCCACCTTTGTGGTGAGCGGCACCCGCCTGCCCGAAATCCCTGGTCAAGAACCAGGGCCTCGCTTTATTGTTGTCTTCGACGATGTCACTGGGCTGATCTCGGCCGAGCGCGCTCGAGCCTGGGCTGAAATGGCGCGACGGATGGCCCACGAAATCAAGAACCCGCTAACCCCCATTCAGCTATCGGCAGAGCGTCTGCAGCTAAAGCTCACTGACCGGCTTACCAATGAAGATCGAGAGCTTTTGGTGCGGTCGTGTAACACCATCGTGGATCAGGTGCATGGCCTTAAAACCATGGTCGATGAGTTCAGAAACTATGCGCGGCTTCCTAGCGCAAACCCTGAGCGACTGAACCTCGCTCACCTTATCTCGGAGGTTATGCCTTTGTATGTCTCAGACCCCAGCATCGAACTTATGGAGACGGACGACTGTTGGGTTTGGGCCGACAGGGGGCAGCTCATACAGATTCTTCATAACCTCGTTCAGAATGCCCAGGACGCCTGTTCTTCAACGGAATCTTCACCCCCCGACGCGGTTGGTTCTGATGACCGTCACGGGGAGCAAAAAAAGCCTAAAATAAAAATTGGTTGTAAAAAATTGACATCTTCAAAGGAGCCTTGTTGCTTGTTACTTGTTGAAGACAATGGCCCGGGAATTCCGCCCGACATGCTTAGCCGTTTGTTCGAACCCTACGTGACCACGAAGCCAAAGGGCACGGGTTTGGGCTTGGCCATCGTGAAAAAAATAGCGGAAGAGAATCGGGCAGAGATTCGTCTTGAGAATCGTTTAGACCCATTGGGCAAGGTGTTAGGAGCAAGAGCGGTCTTAACCTTACCCACGCTCACCGAGCCGTCTTCTGAGATGAGGCCTGAGCCTCACTCTAACAAAGGCCTTACTGATGTCTGATATTTTGATCGTTGATGATGAGCTTGGGGTTCGTGAGCTTTTGCTCGAAGTGCTTGAGGATGAAGGCCATAGCGTGACCTTGGCAAACAATGCCGCACAGGCTCGTCAGGCAAGGGTGAGTCAGGCCTATGACCTTGTCCTTTTGGACATATGGATGCCCGATACCGATGGAGTAACCTTACTTAAAGAGTGGTCTGCACAAGGGCTTCTTACTATGCCCGTTGTCATGATGTCAGGCCACGCCACCATTGACACAGCCGTTGAGGCCACTCGAATCGGCGCCTTTGATTTTCTCGAAAAGCCAATTGCCTTGGCTAAGCTTTTGAAGACAGTGGAAACGGCCTTGGCTCGAGCTCAGGCTCAGAAGGCATGGAAACAGGCACTTGAGAGTGCTAAGCCGCAGTCATCGTCTCAGCTTCTTGATCCTGTCGAAGAAGAGGAAGAGGTTCGACCTGAAGAACGGGCTGAGCAGGCTCTTTTGGCAATCTCTCTTGATCAGCCTTTGCGGGAGGCGAGGGATGCCTTCGAAAGGGTTTATCTTGAGTACCAACTCTCTAAACAAGGGGGAAGTATGACCCGGCTTGCCGAGCAGTCGGGTCTCGAGCGCACGCACCTGTATCGCAAGCTCAAGCAACTGGGCATGGATACGGTTCGTTCAAGTGCTCGTAAAACACTTGCATGAGAATCCTTATTCTCGGGGCAGGACGCGTTGGCGCAGGCCTTGCCGAACTGCTGGTTCAAGAGCGTAATGACATCACTGTCGTCGACACAGACTCCGACTCCCTTGGCACTCTACAGGAGCGTTTTGACCTAAGAACCGTTCAGGGTTCGGCCACCAGCCTGTCTGTACTTCAGTCAGCAGGCATCGAAGACACTGACATTCTTATTGCGGTGACGGCCCATGATGAAATTAATCTGGTTGCCTGTCAGATTGCACATCGATGCTTTAACGTGCCGCAACGTATTGCGAGGGTTCGATCCCAGCAGTGGACCCAAAACCCGGAGCTGTTGTCGACCGAGGGTTTTGCAGTGGATGTTGCCATTAGCCCCGAAGGCACCATTACAGACTATTTGACACGCCTTATTGAGATACCCGAGGCACTTCAGGTGCTTGAGTTTGCCAATGGGCGTGTTGGACTCTTAGCCGTTCGGGCAGATGCCACAAGCCCCTTGGCCTATCGTCCAATTAAAGAACTGCGTCAGCATCTACCTGCCATTGACTGTCGCGTGGTAGCTGTCTTTCGTAACGGCAAGGCCATTCTTCCTCGTGGTGATACCCGCATCGAGCCTGACGACGAGGTTTTTTTTGTGGCCGCTGCCGAGCATATTCACTTGGTGACACAAGAACTTCATCAGCTTGATGAACCCGTTCGAAGGGTCATGATTGTGGGCGGTGGCAATATCGGTCAGCGTCTTGCACAGGCCATCTCACACAAAATTCTGCCAAAAATCATTGAGGGGAATCAGCGTCGATGCGAAATGCTTGCCCAAGAGCTCAATGGGAAGGCACTTGTTTTACACGGTGATGCCACCGACGAGACGCTTTTGGAAGAAGAGAATGTGGCGGGGATGGATTTGTTTCTGGCGCTCACGAACGACGACGAAAATAACATTATGTCGGCGCTTCTCGCGAAGCGGCTGGGCGCTCGACGAGTCGTGGCCCTTATTAATCGTAAGGCCTACGCGGAGCTGATGGAGGGGGGTCGCATTGATATTGCGCTGACTCCTTCGCACACCACCCTAGGCGCTCTTCTAAAGTATGTGCGCCGGGGCGATGTGTCAGTGGTTCACAGCTTACGGCGAGGCGCCGCCGAGGCGCTTGAACTGGTTGCGCATGGTGATTCAAAAACATCGAAGGTTGTGGGGCGACGTATTGAAGAGGTGGGTCTACCCACTGGGGCTTCCATTGGTGCGATTGTTCGTGGTCATGGGCCTGACGCGCAGGTCATCATGGGCCATCACGATGTACTTATTGAGCGAGAAGATCATTTAATTGTCTTTGTAACCAACCGAAAGACCATACCGAAAGTGGAGAAGCTCTTTCAGGTTGCCGCGGGCTTTTTCTAATGCACACCCCTCGGCCCAACTCGGCCTGGATTGTCCTTCACATTCTTTCAGTTCTTGTTGGGCTTTTTGGATTTGCTTTTCTTATTCCCATTGGCTTTGCCATTGGTATGAACGATGACGGGCTGGATGCTTTTGTTAAGGCGGGCCTTTTAACATCGGGTATAGGCTTCTCCCTAGCCTACCTCACACGGGTTTCAAACAAAGACCTTCGACCTCGCGATGGCTTTCTTCTCGTCGCTCTCGTCTGGCTTGTACTCGCACTTTTTGCGAGTCTTCCACTTTATTTCTATTTTCCAGACCTTCGATTCAGCCAGGCTTTTTTTGAAGGAATCTCGGCACTAACAACCACGGGCGCAACCGTCTTGGTGGGTCTTGATTCCATGCCGCCGTCGATTCTTATTTGGCGAAGCCTTTTGCAGTGGTTCGGTGGTATGGGAATTATTATTCTTGCGGTTGCCATTCTTCCTTTGTTAGGAATTGGTGGCATGCAGCTTTTCAAGGCCGAATTCTCTGGACCATCCAAAGACGCCAAGCTCACGCCACGCATTACAGAGACCGCTAAGGCACTTTGGGGAATTTATTTGTTTCTTTCGCTTTGCTGTTTTACCGGCTACTGGCTAGCTGGCATGTCCTGGTTTGATGCGCTTATTCATACAGGTACCACGGTAAGCATTGGCGGCTTGTCGAGCCATGATGCAAGCCTTGGTTATTTCAATGACCCGGTGATTGAGGCGGTGGCCATTACCTTTATGCTGCTCTCAGGCATTAACTTTGTGATGCAC